>DASRBR010000213.1:0-7207 GCA_035653495.1 Verrucomicrobiia bacterium | reverse complement strand
CATTTTTTTCGCTCTTCTTCACAAGTGGTCAAGGTGCCGCGCAAAATTCGGTTGGCGCAACAAGTACCTTTTCCAAGTCGCTCAAACCGTATCAAGCCGTCACGCTCGGCGTGCCGCCTCAATCTCCGGAAGAATTCAATCCCGATACCGGCGTGCCGCCCATCCGCACCAATCTGTTCACCGAAGCCGAGCTGTCGTTGCGTCTCGTGCGAATGACGAACCATGTCGAACCGCTCCCACCCGCTGTCTTTAATCCTGACCCCGGCGCTTCGCTCGTTCGCCAACCTGAGTATCGGCCGTTCTTCACGAATGATTACAAGTTGCTGCCATCCTACAAGGGCGAGCCCATTCCACGGGCCTTGCAACTGCCGCGAACGAATGTTGTCAGCAAGGAGTTGGAACCTGTTCCGCTAATCAACGCGCCGCCGTATGGTTCGGAAGCCTTGAAAGAGCAGCTAAAATTGCCCCGCACAAACACCGTTCGCAATCTGCCCATTGAATACAAATATCATTACGAAAATTACCCGCTCAGCCAGCAAGGCATCGGTTACCCGCCGAACAGCCAGCCGGAACCGGACCGTTGGCGCATCGGTTTTGCGCCTTGGAATCGTTACACCAGCGGCGATACCGAAACTCCTTACGAAACCCCGGTGACCATGCTTTGGCATCCCTACAAACAAAGTTTGCTCAAGGGCGATGCACCCATCGTCGGCCAGGACATCTTTCTCGATTTGACAGCAAGCTCGGAAACGGATTTCGACGGCAGCCGGAATCCCACCCCGAGCGGCATCAGCGCGGCGCGACCCGGTTCGGCGGATTTCTTTGGCGTCAGCGAGCAGATCGCGGTGAACAATTATTTTTCATTTTCGGCGGATTTGTTCGAGGGCGATACTGTTTTCGAGCCGGTGCATTGGGCCATTCATTTGCAGCCGGTTTACAATATCAATTATCTGCAGAGCCGCGAAACCGGTGTGGTCAGCTCCGACCCCCGCGGCATGGGCAGCGGCAATTATCCGCCGCCGGGCAACGGCGGCATCATCAATCCCGGCGATGTGACCAATTTTTTGAACGGGAAGCTTGGCCGCGCTCCGGGCGATTATTTCGGCAGCGCGCACACGACGCGCACGAAGGAATATTTGTCATTGCAGGAGGCGTTCTTGGAGTTTCATCTCGGCGATTTGTCGAAGAATTACGATTTCATCGCCACGCGCATCGGCAACCAGGTTTATAACCAAGATTTTCGCGGATTTTTGTTCAATGACATCAACTCCGGCTGGCGCATCTTCGGCAACATTGACGACAATCATTACCAATACAATGTTGCAGCGTTCGACATGCGCGAAAAGAACACCGACTCCGAACTGAACACCTTCAATGCGCGCGATCAGCAGGTGGTTCTTGCGAACATCTATCGGCAGGATTTTTTAGCCCATGGTTACACAGCGCAACTCAGCTTTCTCGCCAATTTGGATGGCGGTTCAACCCATTACGATGACAATGGTTTTTTGGTGCGGCCCGAACCCATCGGCACTGTGCAGGCGCACTCGGTCCACGCCTATTACGTTGGCTGGGCTGGTGACGGGCACATCGGCCCGCTTAATTTGAGCCATCAATTTTACCAGGCGTTTGGCCACGATGATTTCAACAACCTTGCTGGCCGGCCTGTGGACATCAACGCGCAGATGGCCGCGCTGGAACTTTCGTACGATCGCGATTGGGTGCGCTACAAGGGCTCGATTTTTTACGCTTCGGGCGACCGCAACGTGAAAAGCGGCACTGCGACAGGCTTTGACGCCGTGGTGGACAATCCTAATTTCACCGGGGGGCCGTTCAGTTATTGGGTGCGGCAGGGATTGGGGTTTGCGGGCACCGAAGTGAATTTGAAAGACGCGAACAGTCTTCTGCCCGATTTGCGCTCGAGCAAAACGGAAGGACAGGCGAATTTCGTGAATCCCGGCGTGCTCATTTTCAGCCTCGGCACGGAAATGGACATAACGCCGAAGCTGCGAACTTTTTTGAACATGAATTACATCCGGTTCGTCAACACGGAATCGCTTCAGTTCGCATTGCTTGACAACAATATTGATTGCGAAGTTGGCTGGGACTTGAGCATCGGATTTCAATATCGGCCCTTGCTCACAGACAACATCATCATTTCGACGGGCATCGGCGTTTTGCTGCCCGGCCGTGGTTATCGCGATATTTACCGGAGTATCACTGACCCTCTGTCAGGCTACACTTCGACTTCAAATCCGGGGCATGTGGATGATTTTCTTTACAGCGGGATTATAGCCGTCACATTTACCTACTAGCTGAGCGAACATGACCCGGCCACCTACGAAAAACATCGAACATCGAACATCGAACGTCGAACTTCTCATGTTTCCCATCTTCAATGTTCGAAGTTCAATGTTCGTTGTTCGGCGTTTTGGCAATTTATCTCCCTTCCTGCTTGTCAGCCTGCTAGTTTGCTTATTCAGCATCAATCTCGCCTTGGCTGATGAAGCTTATGGTCCGCCGATTTCTGTTCCGCGCGATCTGCCACACACTGGGGAAGTTAAACCGCACAATCTGGTGGACCAATCGCCTGCCGAAGCTCGCGTAAAAAGTGTCGGCTGCCTAGAATGCCATGGCGGCATTGACGAACACACCATGCACAGCAGCCCAAACGTGGTCCTGGGCTGCACCGATTGTCACGGCGGCAATCCTGGAAAGGGTTTGACGCAGCGCAAGGCGCACGTTACGCCTCGCAATCCGATTTTTTGGGAAAGCTCGGCCAATCCAAACGATTCGTCCGTCCTTCTCAACTATGAATCCGCCGAGTTCATCCAGTTCGTCAATCCCGGCGATTTGCGCGTTGCGAACAAGACCTGCGGCCCGTGCCACAAGGAATCGGTGGACCATGTCTGGAACAGCATGATGAACCATGGCGCGATGCTTTGGGGCGCGGCGCTCTACAACAATGGATGCGTTCCTTTCAAAAATTATCGATATGGCCAGGCTTATGCTCTGGACGGCGCGCCATTGCGATTGGTGAGTCCCGTGCCTGTGTCGCCTGAAGACACATTGCTTCACGGCATTCTTCCCTATCTCGATCCCCTGCCCCATTTTGAAATCGCCCAGCCGAGCAATATTTTGCGCATTTTCGAAAAGGGCGGCGCGAAGCAATTGTCGTTGGGCATTCCCAATCCGGAAGAACCGCCCGGCAGGCCGGAGCGGCGGCTTTCCGAGCGTGGGCTGGGAACGCTGAACCGCATTGACCCGGTTTTTCTCAATCTACAAAAGACACGCTTGCACGATCCGTTGCTCGGGTTCATGGGCTCGAACAATCACCCGGGAGATTATCGTTCCAGCGGATGCTCAGCCTGCCATGTCATTTACGCCAATGACCGTTCGCCGACGCAATCGGGTTATTACAGCAAATATGGCAATCAGGGCTTGAGCTTCAGCGGTGATCCATCCCTTCCAAAGAACGAGCGCGGCCATCCCATCAAGCACCAGTTCACGCGCGCGATTCCGAGCAGCCAATGCATGACTTGCCACATGCATCAGGGAGACCTCTTCGTGAATCCTTACCTTGGTTACACCTGGTGGGACCAGGAAACGGACGGCGAATTCATGTATCCGAAGAAGCAAAAGAATCCAACCGAGGATGAAATGGCTGCGTCGTTGCGAGACAATCCCGAAGCCGCCGCCGCGCGCGGAAAATGGAGCGACCTCGCGTTCCTCGAAAAAGTGGCCGAGTTGAATCCAAAATTGAAGCAAACGCAATTCGCGGATTATCACGGCCACGGCTGGATTTTCCGCGCGGTTTTCAAAAAGGACCGCAAGGGCAACCTGCTCGATTTGAATGACAATATCATTCCGTTTGATGATCCCCAGAAATTCGCAAAAGCCGTCCATCTCAAGGACGTTCATCTCGCCAAAGGAATGCAATGTGTGGATTGCCATTTTCTGACTGACGTCCATGGCAACGGCCTGCTTTACGGTGAATCGCGCGCGGCAACGACCATCGAGTGCATTGATTGCCACGGCACCATCAACACGCGGCCAACCCTAATCACGTCCGGGAACGGCGGCAAGATTGATTTGAACACCAGTTCGACACTATGGGGCCCGCGCTTTGTCTGGCAAGGCCGGAAATTGTATCAACGGTCCAGCATGAGCCCGGATGTGACGTGGGAAATTCCGCAGACAATGGACACGATTGACCCGAATTCGTCACATTACAATCCCAAGTCGCGCTATGCGAAAACTCTTCGGCGCGACGGCACAACCTGGGGCGATGTCCCGGCTTCGGCATCCGAATGCAAACGTTTTCTTGCTCATGACAATTCCTCCATTTCATGCCAGATTTGCCACACATCATGGGCCACATCGTGTTTCGGCTGCCATTTGCCGATGCGCGCGAACCAGCATACCGCGCTCAATAAATACGAGGGCATCACCACGCGCAATTACACTTCATACAATCCTCAAGTTCTGCGCGACGATGTGTTCATGCTAGGACTGGATGGGACGGTAAAAAATAATCGTCTTGCAGTGCTCCGTTCTTCAAGCGCCGTGATCGTCAGTTCCCAAAATGCGAACCGCGAATGGGTTTATTCCCAGCAGCAAACTATCTCTGCAGAAGGTTACAGTGGCCAGGCGGTTAATCCGCATTTCCCGCACACGACCAGCGGCGTCGGCACGACGAAGAATTGCACGGACTGCCATCTCTCGAAGCAGAATAACAACAACGCCATCATGACGCAGTTGCTTGGCTTCGGCACCGGGACGGTCAATTTCTTTGGTCGCTACGCTTATATCGGCGAAGGCAAAAAAGGACTGGATGCTGTGGTCTGGACCGAGCAAAGCGAACCACAAGCAGCCATCGGCAGCCATTTGCAAAAACTGGCCTATCCGGACGATTACAAGGAACACGAGGCCAACGGCCAAATTTTGAAAGAGGCGTATCATCACGAAGGCGACGAGATTCTCGATCTGGCTTTGCGCGGCGAATATCTTTACACTGCGAACGGCCGCGGAGGGTTTCGAGTTTATGATGTCGCCAACATTGACCAGAAAGGCTTCTCGGAACGCATCGTCACGTCACCGGTTTCCCCGCTGGGCCAGCGCACCCATGTTCGCACCAAATACGCGACTTCCGTGGCGCTGCCGTCCACGCTCGCGCTCGACCCGGCGCGTACACGTTTGCCGGAAAATCAGGAGCAACCAATCCACATGCTTTACGCTTATGTTTACATTACGGACCGCGACGAAGGATTGGTGATGGTGAACGTTGCCACGTTGGTGGATGGCAATCCGGAAAACAATTTTTTGAAGAAGGACGTTGTTTTCAATCCTGGGCACAAGCTCGATGGAGCGACGCATTGTTTTGTGGCTGGCCACCGGGTTTATGTGACCTGCAAGCGCGGTTTGCTGGTTGTTGACGTGGACGAGCCAACGAAGCCGAAAATCGTCGGTGAGTTAACCGGGTTTAATCATCCGCACGCGGTAGGAATCCAATTCAGGTACGCTTTCGTGACTGACGATGATGGTTTGAAGGTGATTGACATCACCGAACCGACGCAGCCCAAACTTCTGCCGGACGCGTTTGTGAAACTGTCACACGCCCAACGATTTTACCTCGCCCGCACTTTCGCTTACGTCGCGGATGGCATCGATGGTCTTACCATCATTGACATCCAGAACCCGGAACATCCGCATCTGGACCAAATGTTCAATGCCGGCGGCGCATTGAACGATACGCGCGCGGTGCAAATCGGTTCGATCAATGCCTCGATGTTTGCTCTGGTCGCTGATGGAAAAAACGGCTTGCGCGTGTTGCAGCTAATTTCGCCGGACACGGTTCGCGGCCACATGGGATTCAGCCCGCCCCCCAATCCCAAGCTCATTGCAACGTATCAGACGCGCGGCGAAGCCGTCGCGGTTTCGCGTGGGCTGGATCGCGATCGCGTTGTCGACGAAACAGGCGATCAAACCGTCGTTTTTGGCCGGCGCGGAGCGAGGCCCTTCCATGTGGATGAGATGGAGGCGTTTTACCGTCATTACGATGCTATTTATCCCAACGGACAATCACAGCGCACGGGCGAATTATACGAAGTGGATGATGTCGTCCAACGCCATGGACAATTGCTGACGCGCGACGGGAAAGATTTAAATGAACCGTTGACGTTCAGATCATCGGAACTCGAGCCGGTCGCAGTGACAGAATCTCACGACCGGCTAGTGAGGAGGGGAAAATGAAAGGGCTCATTTTCGCAACATTGGTTTTGCTTTTGTCTGTGAACGCGCACGCTGCGCAAGAAGTCGTGACCACCCTTACCGGCACGGTTTTGGTCAGCGGTGGCAGCAATGGCCCGATGGCAACTGCACTTTTCAGCGATCCCGCCGGTTTGGCGATGGATGCGGCAGGAAATGTTTACATTGCTGATAACCAGAATCACGCCATTCGCAAGTTATCAACCAATGGCATTGTTTCGACCTTCGCGGGAAAATTGGGCATTACTGCAAGCGCCGACGGCACTGGAACAAATGCTTCGTTCAACAATCCTTCCGGCATTGCCATCGCACCGAATGGCACGCTTTACGTCACCGACACTGGAAACAACACCATTCGTTCCATCACCACAAATGCTGTCGTTACCACGCTTGCCGGACTCGCCGGTCAAACCGGGACCACAAACGCCACCGGAAACTTGGCGCGCTTCAGTTCGCCGCTTGGAATTGCGATTGATGACTCAGGAATGATTTACGTGGCGGACAGTGGCAATCACACCATTCGCAAAGTGACTGTCGCGGGGGTTGTGACAACGTTTGCAGGCTCACCAGGTGTTTGGGGCACGAACGATGGTTCAGTCGGCGCGGCGCTTTTCAACGGGCCCGTTGGCATTGCGCTTGACAGTCACACCAATCTTTTTGTTTCGGATTCCAACAATCACACCATACGCAAAATTACGCCCTCTGGTAACGTTAGCACCTGGGCGGGTGTGCCCGGCAACGACGGCACCAACGATGGAAATGCCAACGCCGCGCTTTTCTGTCATCCCGGCGAATTGAAGCTGGACCGAAACAACACGCTTTATGTGGTGGATTCGTTCAATCATACAATCAGGCGCATCTCAACGAATGCCGCCGTTACCACCGTTGCCGGCCTTGGCGAAAATGAAGGCAGCGCAAATGGTTTGGGCGCGCAGGCGCGTTT
>DASRBR010000212.1:0-2188 GCA_035653495.1 Verrucomicrobiia bacterium | reverse complement strand
AAAATCGATTCCCAGCCGCGAAAGTTCTTCTCCGACTTCGCGCGCACGTTCGTTGTGGCGCGGAACCAAAATGAATGTCAAATCCGGGAACTTCGCGCGCAGTCGCTGAAACTGGGCCGCTAAAATGCGTTCCTCATCCGGATGTGTGCTGCCGGCCACCCACACGGGAGCGTCCTTGGCGATGCCCAATTGCGCAAGCAATGCCGGCACATTGAGCGGTGCCTTGCCGACAGACTTGGCTGCGTCGAATTTGAGATTGCCGACCACGTGGACGGCTTCGGGCGCGCAACCAAGTTCCCGCAACTTGGCCGCGTCCGATTCATTCTGCGCGCCAACAGCGGTGAACGAGCCGAACAAGTTGCGGAAGAAGAAGCCAAACTTTTTAAAGCGCGGGTACGAGCGGTCTGAAAGCCGGGCGTTCACGAGGAACAACGGTTTGCCCAATTGGTGGGCGCGCCAGATGAAATTGGGCCATATCTCCGATTCCACAAGAATGATGGCATCGGGATGGATGGCGCTGATCGCGCGTTCGACCGACTTGCGAAGATCGAACGGATAGTAGATTTTTCCCACTGTGGGCGGCAGCCGTTTTTGCAATTCGCCCATCGCCGTGGTGGTGGTGGTGGACACGACGAATTTGAGGTTCGGCAAGCGCGGTTCAAGCGCATGGATCATTTGCAGGCAGACATTCATTTCGCCAACGCTCACAGCGTGCATCCAAAGCACGTGCCGGTTGGTCAGGGATTGCCTGATCTTGTTGTCGTAACGGCCGAAACGCTGCATGAAGCCAGGCCGCCAATTTCCGCGTCGCCGCATCTTGAGAAGGTAATGAGGAGAAGCGAGGACAAAAAAAATCGTGAATAAAATGTTGTAAAGCCAGCGCATCTAAGCTCTTTGAACACAAGCCTGCATTTATTCTGCGTGCTCAATTTATTGAAATAGAACAATGGCTTAAAGGCATTTCTCACACCAAGCAGGTTCTTTTGCAAATTCGAAATGGTTGGAAATGCCCCGCCACATCGAATTAAGGACGAAAGAACAACCACCACACAATCAAAAGGGTTGGCAACATGTATGGTATTGTAAAGCGCCACAAGTAACTCAGAAAGCCGGGTGTCCGGATTTTCTGGTGGTCAGCCATGGACTTGACCATGAAATTCGGTCCGTTTCCGATGTAAGTGTTCGCCCCGAAAAAAACTGATCCGATGCTGATAGCCAGCAGCGCACGCGTGCCAGACGGGTCGCCCAGCAGACGCGCGATGGCAATCTGTTCCGCTCCGAGCTTTCCAGCGACCAGTTCATTCGGGTGATATTTTTGCAACAGGAGGAATGTTTGGCGGATTTGTGCCGCATTCGGTCCCGAAATTTGCGACAACCCAGCGCCGTGGTTCTGCACCAGGTGATTCACCGCCGCCACAAAATCCGGGCTGGAATACTGGACAGAAATGGCTTTCAAGAAGCAGATGTAAGTGGGCGCGTTGTCCAGCGCGCTGGAAAGGCAGCCGGAAGCCCAATACATTCCGGTTAATCCAATCCCCTGCAAATGCCCCGCATTCGCCTCGAGCCAGTCCAGTGCCGGGAGCATCGTCGCGAAAATGCCGATGAACAGCACCGCGACTTCTTCGATGGGATGGAAGTCGAAATGATTCGCGTCGTGCACTTGTTTGCTCGTGCTGAAATAAGAGCCGATTGCAGCCGCGATCATCAACCCTTCGCGCAAAAATGCCGGTTGATTGATGAATATGGATGCGAGAATGATGCCCAGAAACCCGAGGTTTCCCAATCCTTCAAAACGCCATTGATCGTGTTGGCCGGTGAGATGCTCGCGAATCTCCTTCGGCGCGCGGCGATAATTCAAAGTGTCCACTACATAAAATATCGCCAGCAAGACTCCAACTCCCACCAGAAACATCGGATAGCAATGCTGCATGACCCACCCAAAAGGCACGCCCATCAGATAACCGATGATCAAGGGCGGACCAAGTGGCATGATGCATCCGCCGACATTGGAGATAATGAAGATGAAGAAAACTACGTGATGGCCGGTGACACGGTATTTGTTCATCCGCAGCCAGGGCCGGATGAGCAGCATGGATGCGCCAGTGTTGCCCAGGACGTTTGCGAGCAGAGCGCCCGTCAACAGAAACACCACGTTCACGAATGGCGTCGCCTCGCCTTTGACATTGAT
>DASRBR010000211.1:0-4360 GCA_035653495.1 Verrucomicrobiia bacterium | reverse complement strand
AAGGAGACGATCATCCTGACGGGCGAACCGTTCATCGGCCAGACGGAATTGCTTTCGCAACTCGCCGGGACAACGCACACCGGCATGATGCTCATGGGCAAGGATGATCGCGGACGCTGGTTGCGCGTGGTGCTGGCGACGACGCATCTGCCGTTGCGCCTGGTTGCCGCTCAACTGACCCAGGCGAAGGTCGAATTGGCCATTGAACTCGCCGCGCAAGCGTGCGCCGATCTCGATTTGCCGAAAGCGCGCGTCGCGGTGTGCGGGTTGAATCCTCATGCCGGAGAAGGCGGAAAAATGGGCACGGAAGAAATCACGGCCATCGCGCCCGCGGTCAAGGCGATGCGCGCGCGCAAGATTGATGTGTCCGGGCCGTTCGCCGCGGACGCCTTGTTTTATTACGTCTTCAAAGGCGATTACGACATCGTCGTGGCCATGTATCATGACCAGGGGCTTGTCCCGCTGAAAATGATCGGGTTTGAAAGCGGCATCAACTGGACGCTGGGCCTGCCGTTCATCCGCACGTCGCCGGACCATGGCACTGCCTATGATATTGCCGGGCGCGGTATCGCCAATCCGTCGAGCATGCGCGCGGCAATCCAGTTGGCAAGGCAACTTGCGCTCAAGCGCAGGAAACGTAGCTGGACTCCCGGCTCAACAGGTTCATAGCTGAAAACGTCAGTTTTCAGCCTGTTGAAAAAGGATGTACAGAAGCCAACACTGCGTGTCTGGCTAATTTCCCTTGCTCCTGCGGAGCAAACGCGCTGTCTTTTAATCCGTGTTCAATCCGTGGCTGATTCAATTTTGGAGCTTTTCCAACCGGCTAAGGGATCGATGCGGGAATTTTCGGGCATCAACCCCATGTTCAAGACGCTTGAATTCCGCTTAGCATCTGCGGCCATGAAGGTTATCCAATCGGGCGTTTCCAGGGCACTTTGTGCGTCTTTTCCGGGCTTTTTGCTGATGTTTCTATGCTGTTATTCCGCTTTTGCGCAAACGAACAACAGTTGGATCGGCTCCAGCAGTGGCGATTGGGAAAGCCCCGAATGGTCGCTCGGCCTGCCTTCAGCAGGCGAGGATATCTACATCAACAACGCGGGTTCCAAGGTCATCGTGATTGAGCCCACGACCGTGGATAATTATCCGCAAACGATGACGGTACACTCCCTAACAATTGAGTCGCCCGCAGGCACAACCAACTCTCTTTTCCTGAATGACGCCGGACTGGAAACGCCCTTGAGTTTGACGAACATGTATGTCGGAGAAAATTCCTCTGTGTTGCTGGAAATGTCGTCACTGGAGGTTTTTAATGCATTGAGCATAGACGGGGCCTTCATTCAGGATTCATCAGTCGTAAGAGCCGGTTTGTTTACTGTCGGCGATTCGGGCACATACGACCTTGAAAGTGGAATTCTTTCTACGAGCCGCGAACAGATTTTTACGGATTCTTTATTCCTGCAGCAAGGAGGGACAAACGCCACGGGTGAGGTTAATATGACGCAAGTGACGCCGGCGGGCGGGAGAGAATATGACCTCAATGGCGGGGAGTTTGACGGCTACTTGATCATTTCCGGGGGAGGCGTCTTCAAGCAAACGGGAGGTGTGATCAATTTGAGCGGCCAGACTTCAAGCTCCACCAATCTGGAAGGTTCTTTAATTCAGCCCGGCGGCACGTTGTTGCAGACTGGTGGCACCAATTATCAGGTTTCTCTCACCCTGGGAATCGATGTGCCGGTTTCCAGTTGGGATAATGGCCAGCTCCCTGCAGGTACTATTGGCGGCGTTTACACATTATCGAACGGTTGTCTAACCACCGCCAATACTTACATCCGGAGCGTTGGCACCATGAAGCAATCGGGCGGAGTTACCACCATCACAGGCACGCTCAACCTTCAAGGCTCCATTTATCTGGCCGAAGGTCACGGACAGGTGGTGGTGAATCGTAGCGCTGACGGCAATTACTTTATGAGCGGCGGCGAATTGCAAGTTTCAAACCTTTTCATCGGTGTGGCGGGAAATTTTGTTCAGTCGGGTGGAACCAACGTGGTTACGAGCAGTCTGAGCTATGGTTCAATCACAGTGCCTTTGGGCCCAAATGCCGTTCCTACTACCGTTTCAGGCTCTTATTCATTGAGCGGCGGTTTGCTTTCCGTTCCAACTCTCCCAGCTGGGAGGTTCGACATGTCGGGCGGCCAATTGAGCTCGCAGAGCATTTCCGGAGGGTTTTCGCAATCAGACGGCACAAACGAGGTGGTTTCACTTTCCCCCTCCTTTTATGTGCAAAGTGGAGGACTGCTTGATGCTTCAATCATCAACTTGAGCAACGGCGCAGTGTTCCAGCACAGGGGCGGGGAATGCCTCACGTACCTCGTGACGCTGGACAATGGCAACTGGCAGGAATACGCAACCAACGGCGTGCAGTTGGGCCAATTGCAACTTGGTCCAGGAACCAATTCCATCATTCAGTTTCCGGCGAATAATTGTGTGATAACTTTCGCCGACAGCAGCAGTCTCAACTGGTCCAACACCGGCGTGCTCACCATTGTCAACTGGAACGGCTTCCTTTCCGGCGGCGGCTCGAACCAGATCATCTTCGGAACCAATATCAGCGGACTCACCCAACAACAACTCAGCCAAATCCAGTTCGCCAATCCTGCCGGTCTGCCAGCCGGAAATTACCTCGCCAAAATCCTTGCGCGTGGCGAAATCGTGCCCGGCAGTCGCAGCTATCTCGACACCGCGCCCGCGCCGTTCTTCACCGGCGAAGCCTCGCTTGGCAATCAATGGTTTTACCTGAGTGGTTCCAACCATGTCTTTGGCTATTTCAGCCTGCAATATTTCCCTTACGTCTATCACGCGGATATGGGCTGGGAATATTTCATCGACGCCAATAACGCGCAGCATGGCGGATATTTTTATGATTTCACCGATAATGCGTTCTTCTACACCGACCCCGGCATGTTCCCTTACCTCTATGATTTCAACGCCAACGCGTGGGTATATTACGCTGCCGGCAGCCAAGCAGGCCATTACACCTCCAGCCCGCGCTGGTTCTACAATTTTTCCACCCAGTCATGGGGAAAACATCTTTGAACGAGATGTAGATGATGCTCGATTGCCCGTTGTAAAAAAGGGAACTGACGCGCGAAAGTTTTATTTGGAGTGCGCGGACATGTCCGCGCTTTGGAACCGGGCGACATGTCGCCCGGAAGAAAAAGCGGTGTCATGCCACCGCACTCCCAAATCGCCGTAAACGATTTTGCGACCGCTTGATGGCCAGAGTTTGATTTAAATCGCTCTAAAACAGCGTGGTCACGACGGAACCCAAGATGCTGAGGGGCCCGGTGTCTTCGAGGCTTTCGGTGGCCTTGTCCAGTTTCTGCAATGAAAGCTGCGCGTCATTCAAGAATTGCTGGTCGTTGACGAGCTTGCCGACGCTGCCCTTGCCGTTGTTGATCTTCTGCAGGATCTCGTGCAGGCTCTTCATCGAATCGGTGGTTTCATTGTAAAGGGTGTCATCCTTGACAAGCTTCCCGATGCTCCCCTGCCCGGCGTTGACCTGGTCAATGATGCCGCGGGCCTGCGCCACCGTGGTTTTGATTTCGTTGGCGGCATCCTGCATGTTGGTTACCGCGCCCGCTGCGCTGTTGTAAAGGCTTTGGTCATAGATGAGTTTGCCGACTGTCCCTTCGCCCTTGGCGATTTGCGCGGAAACATTTTGGAAATTGACAAGGATGGCGCTCAGGCGCGGATTGTTCTGCCGCATGAAATCGGTGAACGGCCCAAGGAGATTGTCAATCTTGTCGCCGGTGAAGCTCTTGGTCAGATTTTGGACGCCGTTGGCCGCCTGGTCCAGCTTGGCCATCAAGTCGTTCAAATCCGGCTGTTCAATGGTCGTGAGCAATTGGTCTTGTTCCAGCAACGGCGCGGTCGGCGAGCCAAAATCAATCGAGATGTAGTTCTGCCCTCCCAAGCCGGCAAATTTGATGCCCGCCTTGCTGTCCGTGTGGACGGGCGTGTCCTTGTTCAAGCGCAACACCACTTCAACCTTGTTTTCATTGGTGGCGAGCGCGATTTTTTCCACGCGGCCAACGGGCACACCGGCCATCTTCACCGGGTCGCCGACCTTGAGCTCATGGATGTTTGCAAAGCGCGCGCGCACGCGGTAGCCGGGCCGGAAAATGTCCGGGCCGATGACTTCAGCGATGATCAATGCGGCGACAAGGGCGAGAAAGAAAAAGATGCCCAGGCTGCTTTCCATGGATTTCTTCATAAAGGTCTGAGAGTTTTAGAGGTTTTAAAATCTGCGTTCAAAAATTTGCGGATGGCCTCGTCCTGATTGGCGCGGATCTCTTCCGGC
>DASRBR010000210.1:0-3456 GCA_035653495.1 Verrucomicrobiia bacterium | reverse complement strand
GCGGTTCACAGGCATTGAGCAACTGGCTCATCGCCAATCCCGACGCGCTGGCGTTGCTCAAGCCCGAATTGCTTCATCATCCCCGCCGCTCGCAGGGATTGCAGCGCGAAGTCGGCCAATGGTTGGAGCCGCTTTTGCAAGCGCGCGATTATTCGGCTGCGTTCACAAAATTGCGCGAGTTCAAGCAACGCGAAATGCTGCGCATCGCCGCGCGTGATCTGGCGCACCTTGGCAACGTGAGCGAAATCACCCGGGAATTGTCCGATGTCGCCGATGTTTGCCTCGATTCTGTCTGGCGCATCTGCGACATGCAATTCACCGAACGCCTCGGCCGGCCGTTTCACAAGGACGCGCAAGGTCGTTGGCAACCGACTGCATTTTGCGTTTTCGGCATGGGCAAACTCGGAGGTCAGGAGTTGAATTACAGCTCGGATGTGGATGTGATTTTTGTTTATAGTGAGGAAGGACAGATTTTCAAGGAACCGCCCACCAAACAAAAAACTTCCGCTCATTCCAGCTTCAACAACCATCAGTTTTTCAACCGGCTCGCCGAGCAATTCATCGCGGAAGTCGGGCGCATGTCGGGGGACGGGATGCTTTATAGGATTGATTTACGGTTGCGACCGGAAGGTGATGCCGGGCCGTTGGCGCGTTCACTTTCGAGCTACGAAAATTATTATGCACAATGGGGCCAGACATGGGAAAGGATGATGCTGCTCAAAGCGCGATGTGTTGCGGGCGACAAGGGGTTGGGTGCGGAATTTTTGGAGATGGTGCATCCGTTTCGTTATCCGCGTTCGATTGGTGAAGGCGTCTTGCGCGAAGTCGCGGCGATGAAGGACCGCATCGAGAACGAAGTCGTCAAGACAGGCGAACTGGAGCGCAACGTGAAGCTCGGCCGCGGCGGCATCCGCGAAATCGAATTCATCGCGCAAACGCTGCAACTGCTTCACGCCGGGCGTCAGCCGTTTTTGCAAGGCGGCCAAACACTGCCCGTGCTAGAAAAATTGCGCCAGTACGAATTGCTGCCTGCTGAAGATACCGTTGCGCTTGCCGATGCCTATCGTTTTCTGCGCGACGTGGAGCATCGGTTGCAGATGGAGGACAATCGGCAGACACACACGATTCCTGCTGATCATGGCGCGCAGGAACGATTGGCGGCGTTGATGGGTTTTCAGCAACTTGACGATTTCGAAACGGCGTTCAAACGCCATACGCAATCCGTCCGCGGGATTTACGACCGGCTTTTGAAAAGTGAAGCGCCGGAAGTAAGCGCCAGTTTTCCGAGACAATTCGAGGGTGCGGAAGACGAATGGAGCCAAATTCTCGCCGAACATGGTTTCAAAAATGTGGACCAATCCATTCGCATGTTGAACGAGTTCGCGCACGGGCCGGGCTACGTTCATGTGAGCAATCGCACCGTTGAACTCGCGTGGCAGTTGATCCCGAAGTTCCTCGCGCTTTGTCCCGGCGAACGCAAACCTGCCAACGCTAAGTCGTCGAAGATGTCACACGGTCCCGTTCCCGCTGGAACAGTTTTGTCGGACCCCGATCGCGTGTTGACGCGGCTGGACAGTTTTGTGGCGAGTTACGGCGCACGCGCCACGTTATTCGAGATTTGGAACAGCAATCCAGCGATTTTCACGCTGCTGCTGCTCCTGTTCGACCGCTCCGAATTTCTGGCCGAAGCCGCCATCCACGCGCCCGATTTGGTGGATGAACTGGTTTCGAGCGACCGCTTGCGCAAAAGCAAGACCGCCCAACAAATCCTGGACGATCTTCGCCATGGTCGCGAAGATGCCGACCAGCGCCTTTGGCTCCGCCGCTATCATCAAGCCGAATTCATGCGCATCGGCCTGCGAGACATTTTGGGCCTCGCCGATTTCGAGCAGAACCTTGCCGAACTTTCAGCGCTTGCCGACGCCTGCCTGCAATACGCCCTCGAAGCCGTTTTGCGCAAACACAAAATCAAAACTGCTCCGTTTGTCATCATCGGCCTGGGCAAGCTTGGCGGCGCGGAAATCAATTACGGCTCGGATTTGGACATCATGTTCGTCACGGACGCGAGGGCAGGGGACCTTCCGAAATTGCAACGCCTCGCCATTGAAGTCATGGACATGCTTTCCAGTCGCACCGAATTGGGCGTCGCGTTTTTGACCGACGCTCGTTTGCGTCCCGACGGCGAAAAAGGCCTGCTCGTGAACACGCTCAATGCCTATGAAACTTATTATCGCCATCGCGCGCAACTTTGGGAAATCCAGTCCATCTCGCGCACACGGCCCGTTGCCGGTGATATGCGCTTGGGCGAACAATTCCAGGAACTTGTCAGTGCGTTGACGAATTTTACAACCGAAAATGTTGCGGCAAATTTTTTATCAGATGATTCCGGCAAAAAGCGTGGTTTCTCTCCAAAGGCCAAACACGGAACACGGAACGCGGAACGCGGAACCCATTCCGGCCTGGCTGCTTATTCGCCGCAATGGAAATCGCAAATCCATCGCATGCGCCAGCGCATCGAAAAAGAGCGCACGCCGCCGGGCGAGGACGCGCTCGCCATCAAAACCGGTTCGGGTGGATTGATGGACGCGGAATTTTTGGCGCAGACTTTTTGCCTCGCGCACGGCTGGCAGGAACCGAACACGTTGAAGGCATTGTTGCGCGCGCGGGACGAAGGCGCGCTGGCGCGCAAGGATGCGGACATATTGATCGAGAATTATCGCCAGTTGCGCCGGGTTGAGGGGATTTTGCGGCGCTGGAGTTTTGAGGGCGAAACTGTGCTGCCGGACGATCCCGCGCCGTATTATCGCGTTTCCGTGAGATGCGGATTTGAAACGCCCGAAGCCTTTCGTCAGGCCCTGGCGAAATATCGCAAATCCATCCGCTCTGTTTACAGCAAGGTTTTCGAGGCGTCGCGCTAGATTGTCGTAAGGGCTGGATTCACCTCAGTCTGAACACATCGCTCACAAAAATTGCTGACCTTGAGAAAAAAGCACTCTACCGCATCGAACGTCGTGCGATGCGGTAGAGTGAGAACACAATTCCTTTTTGTCAACTCCTTTTAAGTTAAGCCCAATGAAATATTTTGCGAATTACTAAAACAAACTCTTCTGCTCAAATGTCGGCACTCGTCCCAGGTGCAGAGTGGAGCAGGGCTTGTATTGCGAGGTCAATTCCAGCGCCAAATGTTTCGCGCCGATTTTTTCCAGACGTTCCCGCATCACGCGATGCGCAAGCTCCGGGCGATTGCATTCGCGGCTGAGATGGCCGAGATAAAGATGGCGCAAATCGGCGGACATGATTTCCTGCGCGGCATCGGCAGCGTCTGAGTTGGAAAGATGACCGTGACGCCCGGCGATGCGTTGCTTGAGGCTCCAGGGACGGCTTGAATCCTGCAACATCTTCAAATCGTGGTTCGATTCCAGCACGAGCACATTGGCTTCGCGGATGCGTTGCAAA
>DASRBR010000209.1:0-2061 GCA_035653495.1 Verrucomicrobiia bacterium | reverse complement strand
AATGGAATAGTTTGCACGCCATTGCCAGTGACCGGCTATAACGAGGACATCATCGTGGAAGCAGGCGCGACAAAACCATCGGCATTGAGCGTGACGACTGCAACGATGGATTCCGGAACAGCCAACAGCGGGAACACATGGTACGAATCGGGCTATGTTCCGGGTTCGCCGGCAAGCGGACTTCCAAACGCGGGAATAGCTTTTGCGAATGCTGGAGCGCCGGATCATCTCTACCAAATGCCGTCAAGTTACTCGGCGAATGATGCGGTGTTGATCTGCTCCAACATTCCAAACGTCACGATTGTTCCTGCTTCAACGCCGCCCACTGCGTCGGACATTTCATTTTTGCTGGCATCGGGAAATGGTCCTGTGACCCTTGGTTACGCAATCCAGCATTCTAACGGGTCGGTCGAAACGAACGTTCTCCTCGTCCCGGATTGGATTAATTACGCGCCGACGGCTTACAGCGCCGATGGCCGCGTATCTGTGAGCACCAGCACGCTGAGCTATTTCAATACCAGCAACCCGCGCCTTTACGCCGAGGACATCGCGCTCGCCATCACCAACAGCCCCATTTCCTCCATCACTTTCACCTTCCCCACGAACGGTGGCGGCGCCAATGCCGTTATTTTCGCGCTGAGCGGAGGCACCCCCACGCTTGCTTACGCGGAAAATGATTACAACGCGAACACTGCGATTGGCGCGCAAGTGCTTCAACAATGGTACAACGGCAGCGGTTTGTACAACAGCACCGGTTGGTGGAATGCGGCCAATTGCCTTGAAGCCATCGAGAATGACATCTACGCCAACAATGATCTTCAATACCTGTCGGTGCTGACAAACACCTACAACCTGAATTCGTCCGGCAATTTTCTCAACAGCTATTATGACGACGAAGGCTGGTGGGCCAATGCCTGGATTCGCGCCTATGACCTGAGCGGCAACACGAACTTTCTGAACATGGCCAAAACCATTTTTGCCGACCTCACCAATGGATGGGACACAACCAATCTGAACTGTCCTGGCGGCATCTGGTGGAACAAGACGCATACTTACAAGAACGCCATTCCAAATGAACTGTTTTTGTTGGCATCCATCCGGCTGCATCAGCGCACTCCCGGCGACAGCGGACCGGGCAGTTACTTTTATTGGGCCACAAACGAGTGGACCTGGTTCAACAACAGCGGAATGATCAATTCGGAACATCTTGTGAACGACGGTTTATCGGGATGCACGAACAACCTGGGACAAACTTGGACTTACAATCAAGGAGTGATTCTTGGTGGCTTGACCGATTTATACAAAGTAACTGGCGACTCGAATTACCTGACCGAAGCAGAAAACATCGCCACTGCAGCAATAAATCATTTTGAGGACAACCACGGAATATTGGTTGAGCCTTGCGAGTCGGGCGGTTGTGGTGGTGGCGATACCCCGCAGTTCAAGGGAATTTTCCAGCGCTATCTCGCCTATCTTTATGATGAAACGCGAACGCCGTACTATTTCAACTTCCTGACCAACAACGCGCGCGCCGTCTGGTTCAATGACCGCAATTCCTTCAACCAGCTTGGTATCCATTGGGATGGTCCATGGGACAGCGGCGACGCGGCGCGCCAAAGTTCCGCGTTGATGCCGGTCAGCGCCATGGCCGAACCCATCACCGCGAACCTGGCGTTTGCAAAAGGTGCAGCGGACCCCGCGTTTTCGCACGCGACTGGCAGCGCCACCGGAACGATGAGCTGGACGTGCAGCAGCGGTTCAAACCCTACATACATGCTCAAAGGACCGCATGTCACTTATCTTTCGGCCGGTCCGCACACGGTGCATTTTCGCGCAGCCGTCAACAGCCTAAGTTCATCTTCCACGAACCTCGCGCAATTCAGTGTGGTTGAGGAGAACGGCGGGACGACGCTCGCCTCCGCGCCCGCGCCGTGGAATGCGTTCGCTCAAGCCGGTGTGGCGCAGGATTTCGTCCTGCTCTTCACGAACACAATCGCGGGCGATCCGTTGGATTTTCAAGTCATATGGAACAATGTATCAGGCGCGCCTTCGTTCACAGTA
>DASRBR010000208.1:0-2368 GCA_035653495.1 Verrucomicrobiia bacterium | reverse complement strand
GGCTTCGCCTGCGCGGACGCGCAGCAGCGCCCGGTTTACAAAAAACCCGTTGCGCAAAAGTCGCCGCGTGCGTCAGGCTTTCGGCAGGTTCAGACTAAACCCGTTTTGCGCGTGAACACAGATCACAGTCGATGGCTTGTGGGCGTTGCCCGCCGGCTCATCAACCCGTTGCCCGGCGTGGAGCTTGCGGGCTTGGGTTATTACCTGAATCGCACTTGGGAGCGCATCCATGACAATCTCACCGCAACCGCCCTCGTCATCACTGATGAGCATGACCGCTCGGCGGCATTGGTCGCGCTCGATTTGATGTACAACGACGCGCAATTCACCGCGAACGTCCGCAAACTTGCCGTCGCGAAAACCGGGCTTCCGCCGGATTCCATCTGCATCAATTGCTCACATTCGCACAATGCGCCCACGGCAGGATTGATCCGCGGTTGCGGCGAGCAGCATTCGGCCTATCTCGATTTCGCCGCGCGCCAAGCCGCGGATGCGGTCATTGATGCCTGGAACAATCGTCAACCGGCAAAACTTTTCGTTGGCGCGGGCGAACTTGCCGGAATGACCTTCAACCGAACCCGCGAAAACGGCCTCACGGACAACCGCGTTTCTGTGCTTCGGGCCGACACCCGCGATGGTCGTCCGCTTGCGCTCGCAATCAATTTTCACTCGCATTGCACAGCGCACATGGAAGTTGATTTGCATGCCGTTGGGCGCGACTGGCCCGGTGAAGTTGCGGACCAACTTGAAGCCGCTCTCCCGGGAGTGACGGCCATGTATCTGCAAGGGACCTGCGGCGATGTCAACTTCCGCCGCGAATTCAATGGAACGCAAAAGCGCTTCGAACCGGCGCGCGCGTTGGTTCGCCTTGCGCTGGAAGCATGTCAAAATGCGCGGAAAATCGAGCGCCCCGGCGTCGCCGTCTGTTCGCGCAAAATCACATTGCCAACGCGCCGCTGGCAACATCAAGAACTGCAGCGCGATCGCGAGGAGGGCCTGTATCGGCTTCGCACGGGAGACACGAGCGGCTGGCTGGATGGCATTGCGCGCGCGTGCGTTAATCAACCGGAGCGGCTGCCTTTGCGATATGCCGGCAGCGTTGAAAAAGCCGTGGCTTCTGTCGCCCGTTTCGCGGTGGAGTGGACGGGCGACATGCTTGCCAAAGTTGAACGTATGCCTGAAACGCTGGAAGTTGAAGTTCAGGCGATGCGTATCGGCGATGTTTATTTTGCCGCGAACCCCTCCGAGTTGTTCACCAGCTTTGGGCTGAAATTGCGCCGTGAATGGCCAAGGTCCGACCTGTTCATGCTCGGCTATTCGAACGGGTCCATTGGTTACTTGCCTGATGCATATGAGATTGAACGGTGTGGTTACGCAGCCATTCAATCGCCAAAATTCACCGGCCAATTTCCTTTCACGGACGCGTCGGGTCCGGCGATGGTGCACGGTTTGCACGATGCGCTGGAAGCAACGGAACATTGACATTTTTATTTTCACACCAAAAATTCAACGCCATGCCCAAAAAAGAGATCAAACATCCCGAAAAGGAAAAGAGCACCGGCGCTTATTCTGCCGCGGTGGAGATTGATGGATGGGTTTATGTGAGCGGGCAGGGACCGGTGGATCCGAAGACAGCCCAGCCGGTGCGCGGCACTATCGAGCAGGAAACGGAAATGACCCTGCGGCATGTGCAGAAAATCCTGGCTGCCGCCGGCTGCTCGCTTGCGGACATTGTGAAATGCACGGTGCACCTTTCGGACATCGGAGAGTTCGACCGGTTCAACGCCACTTATCGCGCCTTTTTCAAGGAGGTAGCGGTGTTGCCAGCGCGCACGACGGTCCAGTCGATTTTGTGGAGCGGCATCAAGGTGGAAATAGATTGCATCGCGCGCAAGCCGGTATGATTCACAACTGCTGCACCGAAACAAACTGCGGCGGCGAACGATCTATGCGGATCGGATTGCGCAAGGCCCGCCCAAAGCCGGCCAGTTCAATCGCCATCACATCGCCGTCTTGCAATTCAATTCCGTCCCCGAAACTGAACGCGTCTGCGCCAAGGAAATGAACATGAGCGTCGCCATGCCGCCGATGTTGCGCATACTTGAAATGATGATGCTCCAGATTTGCGAGCGAGTGAGACATGTTGTTCTCGCCGGTCGCGAATTTTTTAGACCATATCACTTTTCCAGCGCGCTCGATCCGCACCGTTCCGCGCGCATCGGTGAAGTCGGCGCCGACGATCAACTCGGGGCCGAGCGCGCAACAGCGCAGCTTGGAATGCGCAAGGCAGAGATAGTTTTTGGATTCCAGCTTGTGGTCGGAAAATTCGTTCGCCAGCACCAGGCCAACGCGGCGCGGCATGCCAGTG
>DASRBR010000207.1:0-10103 GCA_035653495.1 Verrucomicrobiia bacterium | reverse complement strand
CAAGCTGGCTTGGCGCAATAGTAACGGGAGTCACAGTTGCGCTGCTATTGTCAGTGTGGAGTGCTTCGGGAACAGCGTTGCTGCTGTCCGCAACGACGACCACATAATACGTCCCCGCATCACAAGGCGGGATGGGGACCTGCTGGGTTTGCGCGTAGCTGGCCCCCGCTGCAAGCAATCCAACATGCTTGTAACTGGCGAGGAAAACGGATTTTGCGGGATCAAGGCTTCCATCCAGGGACAAATAGACACTGTCATACCAATTGGTACCGATGGGCGTGCTGATGCCGCCATTGTTCATCACCTGCCACGACACCGCGCGCGGCAAGCCCGCCACGGCCGGACTTGAGCAGGTCACGTTGGCAACCTGCAAATCCGGAGAGATGCCGGGGGGCAAATTCGTGATGGTGATGGACTGCGGAGCGGCCGCATAATTATTGTTCCTGTAAGGCCCCTCATAGACATTTTTTCCGACGTCTGTGTAAACATACAAGGTAAAGGCGCCGGTCAAGTTGGAAGGAAGGGGCAGTATGGAAGTATTGGTGTAACTGTCACCGACTTGCAACACGCCTTGGTGAGTGACGCTGAATATTTGCGTATCGTTCGTAATGTCTAGTGTCGAGTTGGTGGTGAGATAAACGCCGTCAACCCAGCTTGCGAAAGAGGTCGCCGCCAATCCGTTGTTGGTCACGGCCCAACTCACGGTGACCGGCTGGCCGGCCGCGCCGTTGGTCGGAGCCGTGACAGAGCCGATCTGCAAGTCCGCCGGTGGCGGTTGGGCGATGATGATGGGCACTGGCAACTGGTCCTTGCCGACCGTCGGCTGGTAAGGATGCGGGTCGGCGAGAACGATGACATAATTGGTTCCCGGGGAGACGTTCAAGGGAACGCGTACGGTCGCCTGGGCGCTGTAACTTTGCCCCGGCAACAGCGTCATGTTCTCAGCATTGATATGAAATTGCGCGATCTGGTTAACGGCGCCGTTCCAAACTGGAACAGGCGTGATGGCGAGCGCGTTGTCCCAGTGACCTGAGATCGGAACACCGCCTGTGTTCTCGATGGTATAGGAGATGTTGATCAAATCCCCTAGGTAAGCGGCGGTTGGGGGCGCGGGCGCGACGGTCGTGGAAACCACATGGAAGAACCCGGGCGGAACGTACTGGACAGACAATGGCCCGGAAACGCCAATGTTATTGGTTTTGGTCAACTCTTGCACGTTGCCCAGGTCGTCCGCCTTAACCACCACATAGTACGGGCCTTGCAACCCGGCAGGCAGCGCGAGGTCCACATTTTGTTCGTAGCATTCACCAGGCCCAAGAAAACTGATGTTAGGAAAACCGCCGTAATCCGCGATCAATTGCGTGAGGTTGGTATTGCCATAAAGATAAACATGGTCGTTCCACGATGGCGCGCCAGTGGCAGCCTGGCCGACGTTGCATTCGATCCAATCCACCGAGATGGATTGGCCGGAGAAAACCTGGTTGGTCGGCACGCTGACCTGTGAAATGACAAGGTCAGGCAGCGGTGTCAATGTGATCGCTACCGGCTGCGCAGAGACACCAAAGTCGTTGGTGACAGCGGGGCTTCCCGGCTGGCCTTCATAAACAAGCTGGCCGTAGTTGACCTCGACAGTGAGATAGTAATTTCCATTGGTGACGAAGTTCCGGTCGACGGTCACCGAATGGATCAGGGTGACGCTTCCGTTGGCACCCAGGCCATTTGTAAAGACGAACTGGCCGAGCAGATAGCTGGTGCAGGGGGAATTGGAGCTGCACAAGTAAACTGCGTCGTACCACGTATTGGTTATCGGGACTGAGCTCGCATTGGTGATTGTCCACGTGACATCGAATGGGTTGCCTGTGGAAGCCGCTGCCGGGCCTGAGATCGCCGATACTTGCAGATCGGGCGCAGGCGCACTGACGAACACATTATCTCCCGACACGCCCTGTCTTCCGCATTGGTTGGCGGACACGATCTGGAAATGATAGTTGGTGCCGGGAATCAATTCAGTCAAAGTGACGGAATGATTCGTGTCGGAGCCACCGCCGTTGAACACATTTCCATAACCCGTCGTCAATCCATAGTTGACCTTCGACGTGGATGGCTGGTCGGTGTTCCAACTGATGGTTTCAGTGCCGGGAGTAGAACTCGTCGTGATGTTGGAAATCACCGGCGCGGTGGCCGTGTTCAACGTGAAATTCACCGTCGCACCAATGGGATCGATATTACCTGCCTGATCACGCGCCACCACCTTGAACGTGTGCGCTCCATCGGACAATCCGTTGAGACTCACGGTGGTCGCGCTGCTGAAAGGCGAGAGCGCTCCGCCATCCACGCTGTAGGCATACACCAGATTGGCGGTCGCGCTCACATTGTCGCTGCCCAACCAGTCGAACACCACCGGCAGACTGCACGTGAACCCGCCGTTCCCCGGCCCTCCGGTCATGATGGTCTGGGGCGGAACTGTGTCGGCCGGAATTGTAACGGTGAAATCGCCTGAAACGCCGTCATGTCCGCAGAAAGTTTGCGAATGCACGCGGTAATGATACGTCTGACCCGGAACAAGGCCGGTTACCGTAAAATTGTGCGCATTGACCAAAGCTGTGTTGATCGGCGCGAGTGTGCCGTAACTGCTTGTTGGGCCGTATTCCACGTCCGAAGTTGAAAGTTGGTCCGTCAGCCATGTGATGGTTATCTGCGCATTCGTGCCTGAGCCAGCCACGCCGCTGATTTGCGGAGGCTGGGTGCTCACCGTGAAAAGAATCGTGACCGGGGTTGGGTCAATGTTGCCGGCCTGATCCTGTGCCGCCACCTGGAAACTATGGTTGCCATCCGCAAGACTGGTATAGCTGACGCTCGTCCAATTCGAGAAAACGGAATAACTGCCGCCATCGAGGCGATACGCATATAGCATGTTGGTCGCCGGCGTGACGTTATCGGTGGCAGACCAGATGAAAATGACCGGCAATGAACAAGCCGTTCCGTTTTGCGAAGGGCCTGAGGTCAGGAATGTGTGCGGCGGAACTGTGTCAGCAAGCGTTGTCAATGTTGCATCCGCCGAAATAGCTTCATTGCCCACGGCATCCTTCGAGTGAACGCGGTAATGATAAAGAGTGCTGGGATTCAATCCTTGGATTTGCTGCAAATGATTGTTCACCAGCGAGGGGCTAAACGCAGTCTGCTGGCCATAACTTGTATCCAGCCCGTATTCAACCTGGGAGGTTGCCGGCTCGTCCGTGTTCCAGGTGATGTTCGCCGTGGTGATCGACGGAGTGTTGGTCAGGTTGCTGATGTTCGGCGGCGTGGCATCGACAACGACGTTGAAAACATTTGTCGGCGCAAGCACATTGCCCAGCGTGTCCTGAGCGCCGGAGATGAACACCTGATTGGTGCCGTCCATTCCTTCCACGAACGCCATGGACGCGGCCATAAAGGTGTCGTTGGCAACCGAAGTTGTCCCCCAAACACCGTTCGTGGGAGCCACGGGTTGCAGCGCGCTTGCAACGTTCGTCAATAAAATGGTCGGAACGATGTTCGTGTTCATCGTCCGGTCGAACTGGAATCTCATCTGGTAATTCGCGGTTGCGGGCACGATGTTCGGCAGATTGGCTGCGAAATGCGTCACGAGCGGCAAAACACTCTTGGCCGTGTACACTGCGACGTAATTGAGGTTGGCCGGGTCGAACGTTGTGAATGTCTTGTTCACGGTCGTGCTGCCGGAGAGATACGAACCGTTCAAGGTGAAATCCTGGAACGTGTAAAGGTAAGGAGCGTTGGTCACCAAAGCCGGCGCGACGATGTTCGCCGTCATGCCGTTGCTGTAAGTTCCCGCTCCGCTGATCGAGGCCAGCCCGCCCGGCGACGTTGCGGTCGTCACGACGTGGGTTGGAACCGCGTCCACGTAATTGGCAACCAGCGCGACATTGCTGTAAAGCACCACGGATATAGTCGGGCTTGAAGAAATGAAATTGCTGCCCAAAACAACCGCAAGGTCATGCGCGTGCGAGCCGGTGTCCTGCATCCGGAACAGGCCCGAGACTTGAT
This sequence comes from Verrucomicrobiia bacterium, assembly GCA_035653495.1. Taxonomy (GTDB): domain Bacteria; phylum Verrucomicrobiota; class Verrucomicrobiia; order Limisphaerales; family Pedosphaeraceae; genus DATAUW01. The sequence continues at coordinate 6,059 of DASRBR010000207.1, read as the reverse complement.
ACGAGCCGTTGCTTGGCGCGGTAAAGCGGACGATGGAGGCATAAAGTTGAGGGTCCATGTGCAGCGTGTCGGGATCATAAATGACCGTGCCGGACTGGAACGACGATCCAAAATCCTTGTCCACCACTGCGCTGTACGGAAGTGACATTCCGTTGCCCCAGCCTGAATCTGTCGGGCCAGCGGTAAAATTGTTGTTCATCAACTGGAACGGTCCGCCAATATTGGTTGACCAACCGTAACTCCACACCGCGCCGGGATTCACGTTGGTGCTGAAATCGTTGACAGCATCATAAACGGTGGCTGTTCCGCCGTTGGTGTAAGTGACAGTCGCTTTCAGACCAGTCCCAAGATAGGAATAATCGCCGTTATGGCAGCTCACGATGAAATCCATCGTCTCGCCTTGCGTGAGCGTGCACGAAATGTTGAATGGATATTGCGTTCCATTAACGCCTCCTTGCGAGAACTGATAGAACGCATAGCTGCCCCAATATGAAAAATCATAACCGGCATTCGGAAAGGCCGTGAGCGAGTTCGTTGTCCCATACGAATATGTGCCCGCGCCGGTGACGGAACCATCGGCGGCAGGATTGTTGAATGCGGTGATGGTGAATTGGGGCAGGCCGAAGTTGGCCACCAGTTGACGGTTTCGTGAAGCAGGGAAGGAATACACGGTGTTGGTCGTCTGCACCGAACCATTTTCCGTCCAGTCGAGGAATGAGTAAGGCAGCGCGTTGCTGGAATTGAGCGCGGCGGTAAGCGTCACTTGCGAGCCAGGCAGATAATTTCCGCTGCCGGCCACCGTGCCGACACCCGGCGGATTCACCGAGGCAAGAATCGTATAGAGCGCTCCCGTGAAGGGTTGCAGCACAAAATTGACAACTGCGCCGGAACCGCTGATCACCGCCTGCTGTGTCGCAACCGGATTATATCCGCGCGCGGCGAGGCCTTGTATTCCCACGGTCCATGTCCCGTTGGGAACATTCAGAACATAGTTGCCATTGATATCGGTGAAGCTGCTGACATAGGAAATATTCGAGCCGTTGGTGGCATACGCATAAACGTCGAGATTCGTGACCGGCCCCACGTTGTCTTGAACCGAACCGGTGATTTGCTGCAAGCCGCTCCCCGCGCCCACGACGGTCATGGACAATGTAGTGGGCGTGTAGGCGAGCAGCCAGGCCTGGCCTGGGCCGAGAGCCGGCAGATTGAAATTCTGGAAACCGCCGGCGTAAGAACCAAAATTCAACAGCGGGAAAAACTCGCCCGTGAACGGCACGTAACCATTCGCAAGGTCCACTTCAAGCGTTCCGTCAATGTTCACTTTGCCTGCAAAGGTCAAATGCCCAACGCTGTTCACCCCGTTGATATTGATGGCATCCGTTGCGCCGGTTTGGACGTAATCGTTATTGTTGGCAAAATTAATCGTGCCGGTGACCGCCCTTAACACGCCCGAATTGTTGAAAACGCCATTAACAGAAGTCGTATTCACGCTGTTCTGTTTGATGAATGTGCCGGCGTTGTTGAAAAGCACGCTGCCCTGCCCGTAATCGTTGTAGATATTTTGGTCGTTCTGCGCGCTCCAGACGCCGCCTTGCAGATTTTGCACCTGGCCCGTGAAACCGCCGCTGTAATTATAAATGTGAAAATTACCCGTGCCGGTCCATATCACTGAACCGCCGTTGGTCAGCGGACTTTCCAGATATTTTTCAGCGCTGCCGGAGATGTTCAAAGTCGCGCCATTGGAAATCGTAAGCGGGCCGGCCACGGTGCCGCCGTTCCAAGTGAACGTGCCGGTCACGACGTTTGTGCCGGTGAGCGTGCCGCCGTTGAACGTGAAATTCGTGATTGTGCCGCCTTCGAACGTGGGAGCAATGAAAATCGTGCCGCCGTTGAAGGCAAGGCCAGGGATGTTGTTGTTGATCAAATCGAGCGTGCCGTTGTTGAACAGGACGTTGCCGGTGAACGTCGCAGCCGCACCATCCGTGAATGTGCCTCCGTTGAAATAAATCGCCGAGCCGGAATTGGCGACATAAGCGCCCTGGATCGGGCCGCCGCCTTGAAAATAGATGTTCCCCTGTTGCGCGGTAACAAGGCCGGAATTGGAGAAAGGAACATTGACTGAGGTGTTGTTGTTTGCATTTGCGATTTTCGTGAAAGAACCGCCATTGCTGAAAAGGATTGCCGAACTGCCGTAATCATTGCCAATGGTTTGATCGCACGCAATGTTCCAGATGCCGCCGGAAAGGTTTTGCGCCTGGCCGAAATAGGAATAAGGCGCGTAATTATATATGTGGAAATTGCCGCCATTCCAGGTCACGGTGCCCGAATTGGTGAGCACATTCTCCAGATATTTGTCCGCGCTGGTGTTCAGATTCAAAAATGCGCCGCTGGCGATGCCCAACGGGCCGTTGATCACCCCCGCATTCCAGTTCAGCGTACCAGTCACCGTATTGGTTCCGGTCAGCGTGCCGCCGGAAAGCGTAAGGTTCGTGATGGTGCCGCCTTGAAATGCCGGCCCAAGGACAACGTTGCCTCCCGTCAGCGCCAAACCCGGAATGACGTCATTCTCCAGCGTCAAGGTGCCGTTGTTAAACTGGATATTGCCGGGGCCGGTGTAGGTCGCGCCGGTTTGCTGGGTGAAATTGCCGCCGTTGAAATAAATCGAAGCGCCGGCATCCGCCACATACGCTCCTTCGATCGGGCCGCCTGACTCGAAATAAATGTTCCCTTGCTGCGCGGTGACCGTGCCGGAATTTGCGAAAGGAACACTGATGTAGGTGCTGTTGCCATTGGCCAGCTTGGTGAAGGAACCGGCATTGTTGAACAAGACCGAGGAAGCGCTGTAATCGTTGCCCAGGTTTTGGTCGCATTGGATGTTCCAGTTCGCGCCGGCGAGATTTTGAATCTGGCCGAAATAGGAATAAGGCGCGTAATTATAAATATGGAGATTGCCGCCGTTCCAGTTGATGGTCCCCTGGTTGGTCACGATGTTTTCAAAATATTTATCGGAACCGGTCCCCATATTCACAATCCCAGAGGGAGAAATGTTCAAGGGGCCCTGCACAGTGCCCGCATTCCAGGCGAGAGTGCCTGTGACCGTATTTGTGCCAGCCAGCGTGACGCCGGAAATCGTCAGGTTGCTGATCGTGCCGCCCTGGAAGTTCATGCCGAGATTCAACGTGCCGCCCGTCATGAGCAATCCTGGAATGGTGGCGCTGGTCAAAGTCAATGTGCCGCCCGTCATTTGCAACTTCCCGGTCCCGCTTGTGAGCGCCGGTAGCGTGTTCACGAAAGCGCCGCTCGCAAGGTAAAGCGTCGCGTTGCTCTGAATGACGAAATTGCTTTCAATGACGCCGCCGCCTTGAAGGTCCAGTGTTCCTTCCTGAACTGTGACGGTTCCTGAATTCAGAAGGGGCACATTAAAATAAGTGGTATTGACGCCGCCAACCTTGGTCAGCGAGCCGGCATTGGCGAAGACCGCGGCAGGAGAGTTGTAATCGTTCTCGAAGCTTTGATCATTCTGGATGTTCCAAACGCCGCCTGCAAAATTTTGCACCTGTCCGAAATAGGAACTGGGAGTGTAATAATAGACATGGAAGTTGCCGGTCCCGCTCCATGTCACCACGCCCGAATTGGTCAATGCGTTCAGAAGATATTTGTCGGAATTTCCGGTGACCGCTGCCGTGACGCCGGTTGGCAGGACAAGCGGACAGGCGATCGTTCCCCCTGACCAAAGCAGCGCGTTTGTGACGGTCAACACCCCTGCTCCATTCAAGGTTGCCGAACCGATATTGGCTGAAGCAATCACCGCGCTGCTCGAAAGCGTGGTTGTTTTGTTGTTGGTCAGCGTGATGGTGTCCAACGGGCCGGGCACGCCAACAGGATTCCAGTTCCCCGGCGTGTACCAATCGCTGGAAACCGCTCCTGTCCAGATGAAATTGGTGCCTGAGCCGCCCGGATAAACCGTCACGTTCACCGGGCTGGATACAGCCGTCGCGCCGACGGCGTCGGTCGCCTTCGCCGTCAGGTTGTAAATGCCGAAAGGAACACTGTTCCAGTTGAAGTTGTATGGCGGGTTATCCACCTCGCCGATTTTTTGGCCATTTTCGAAGAATTCCACCATGCTAATGGCAGCGTTTGTGTCCGTCACGCTGGCATCGATGGGAATGGTCGCGCCGACGGCAAAGGTGGAATTGCTGGCGGGACTGGTGATGCTGATGGAAGGAAGACTGACGTTCGCAGCGACTGCGGACCCGGCGGTCGTCCCATAATTAAATTGCCAGGAAATCCCATCCGAAGGAGTCGGGAAATTGACAGCAGCCAAAGGACCGGTTTCAGACGTGTAAGTGATGAGCGGGAACGAATTGCTCAACGCCGGAACAAATCCGTTGTTCAAGGAGATGTTTGCCGTGATGCCGGCCAGTGGCGCAGCAGATGCAAAAACGAGCTGGCCGTAGTTGTTGACGGCATTGATGCCGAAATTAACCGTGCCGTTGATGGAGCTGGTGCTGCTCACATCGACCGCTCCGGCGGGGATGGAGATGGTCCCCGTGCTGTTGAACGGCTGCGCGACGAAATCAATGGTCCCTCCATTGGTGGACACTGAGATCGGTCCTGCGTCGGTCACAATCACGTTTTGGTAGGAACCAGGCCATGGTGTTGGCCCGGGAGAACCTACCGTCCCATTGCCGCCTTGCAGTGCGATGCCGCTGCCGATGTTGAGCGTGGTGGCCGCGAAGGAGAGATAAAGCGCGTTGTCGTGGAGCGAGGCATTGCCAAAAATGACCGTGCCATTGCCGCTGAGAGTTTGTGTTCCGGCAAAAGCCATGCCGCCGTACCAGCCGTTGGTCGGATTGCCCACCCATGCCGTTCCGTTCAACACCAGGCCGTTTGTGACCGTCACGCTCGCGGTGTTAAACGTATTGCCCACGTCCAGGTTGCCATTCAAGGTGACGCCGTTGAGGATGTCCCCAGAGTAGGCAATCAATGCCGCGCCGTTGGTCGTGATCACCGTGCCGCCTTCGATGTTTGCGCCGCTGGCCAACACCCACGATTGATCGGGACCATTCAAGGTGAGTGTCGTGTTCGTGTTGTTGAAAGCGCCGGTGAGGTTGACCGTGCCGCCCGAGCGGGTGAAGTTGCCCAAATTCGCCAGGTTGAAACTTCCGCCGAGGTTGACGGTGGTGTTGCTCACGTTAATGGCGGAGCCATTGGTCCAGTTACCATTGAGCGTGAGCGTGCCGTTGGTCATCGTGATGGGTGAATTGATGGTGTAATTGCCATTGAGCACGATGGTGGTGGAGGAGAAATTCAGCGGCGTGTTGACATTGTAATTGCCGTTGAAGGTGACCGCGCCTCCGGTTGCGTTGATGCCAACGACGTTGGTCAAATAATTGAAGATGACGTTTGCGCCGCTGGCGATGTTGACCTGTCCCTGGTTGATCACCGGCGAGCCAGTCACATAAATCGTCCCGCCGCTGAGACTGGCTGAAATCGTCCCCTGGTTTGTCACTATCACGTTCTGCGGGCCGCCGAAGCAATATTGATACGTGGAACCGATCTGTCCCGAATAACCTTCCACCAGCACGTTCGGGCCAAGTGTCAGGCCAACGCCGCCATTGGGAATGCGCAACGCATTGCATGGGCCGCTGTTCCCGAAGATCACCGTCGCGTTGCCCAGCAAACTTTCGTTGTTGGCAAAATTCACGTAGCCATACCAACCGTTTGTCGGATTGCCAACGAGCATCGTTCCATTGAGTGTCAGCCCATTGATCACGTTGACCCAGCCCCCATTGATGGTATTTCCAACGTCCAGCGTGCCGTCAATCGTCACGCCGTCCAGCGTGCCGCTGCTGTTGCCGATCAATGCCGCGCCGTTGGTGGTTATGACTGTGCCGCTTTCAATGTCGCCGCCATTGCCCATGACCCAGGATTGGTCGGGCCCATTCAACGTGAGCGTGGCGTTGCTGTTGTTCAAGGTGCCGACGAGGTTCACCGTGCCGCCGGTCCGGATGAAGTTGCCCAAATCTGCCGTCGTGAAATTGCCGCCCAGATTGACA
>DASRBR010000206.1:0-5930 GCA_035653495.1 Verrucomicrobiia bacterium | reverse complement strand
CCCGCGCAAAACACCCCCCTCCCCCCATGGGGAGTTCAGGGTTTAAAAACTGAGCGATTGGGCATTGGTGTTTGGAATTTCTCTGGTGCTTGGATGTTGGAATTTGGAGCTTTGGAGTTCTTGTCATTATCTCTCAATGCGCTATGCTGCTGAAGGTTGAAAACGAAGCTCCTGTTGCCTGTGCTGCTGATGCTGGCCTTCGCGGTGACGCGCTTGCCGGGATTGCTGCCGCAAAATTTCAGCGCCGCCTATGCGCTCATGTTTTGCGCGGGCGTCTTTTTTCCCAAACGCCTCGCCTGGTGGCTGCCGTTCGTGACGATGCTCATCATCGACCTGTTGTTGAACCAATTCTACTATCACGTGTCGCTGTTCAACGTGGAGATGATCGGCAACTATATCGCTTACGCGGCGCTGGTCTGGCTGGGACAACGGTTCGGGCCGAAAGCTTCATTCGTTTCCCTGCTTTGCGGCGGGCTCCTGGGCGCGGTGCTGTTTTATCTCATCACCAACACGTTCTCGTGGCTGTTCAATCCGTTCCATAATCCCGAATACACCAAGACGCTCGCCGGCTGGTTCGTCGCGCTCACCAAGGGCACCGCGGGCTGGCCGCACACGTGGGAATTTTTCCGCAACACCCTGACGAGCAGCGGACTTTTCACCGCGCTTTTTGCGGGCGCGATGAAATTGATGGACGCAATTGAGCCTGAGGAAGAGGACGAAGCCGAAGAAGCACCCGAGGAAGAACCGCAGGAACAACCCGAACAAGCCAAGGCGTGAAAATCGGCGTCATTTCCGACACGCATAATTTTCTGGACCCGAAAATCCCGACGTTGTTCCAGGGCGTCGAACACATCCTCCATGCAGGCGACATCGGCCAGGCGCAAATCATCCTTCAATTGGAAAACATCGCGCAAGTGACCGCGGTGCTGGGAAACAACGATACTGAACTGGATTACAAGGAAACCGAAATCGTCGAGCTTGCCGGCAAAAAATTCATGGTGCATCACATCGTCAATGTGCATCGCCCCTCCGACACCGTTCGTCGGCGCGTCGAACTCGACAAGCCTGATGTGGTTGTGTTCGGCCATTCGCACCGGCCATTCAACGAAATGATTGGGCGGACGCTTTATTTCAATCCCGGTTACGCGGGCAAACCGCGTTTCAATGATCCGCGCTCGGTCGCCATTTTGCATTGCGACAAAAAGGAAATTCGCGCGGAATATTTCGGGTTATGAACACGTGCAACGAATTTCAGAAAACGCAATGATCACGGAAAGCGAACCATCAGTCAACCAGACGCCGCGTTCCGCGCCGAAAAATCCCGATCGCGCAAAGGCGCAATTAGCCGGAGCGCTGTTGTTCCTGGTCGTTTTATGGGCGTTCCTGCCTGCGATTCACAACGGCTTTCTCACGTATGACGACCCGGAGTACGTGACGAACAATCCGTATGTCAAAACCGGCCTGAGCATCGCCGGGTTGAAATGGGCGTTCAGCGCGCATGGCGCCAACTGGCATCCGATCACTTGGCTTTCGCACATGCTGGACGGCCAGATTTATGGATTGCAGCCATGGGGACATCATTTCAACAATGTGCTGCTGCACGCCGCCAATTGTTTTCTCGTGTTCTGGGTTTTGCGAAAAATGACCGGCGCAACCTGGCGCAGTTTTTTTGTCGCGCTCCTGTTCGGGCTGCATCCCTTGCGCGTGGAATCGGTCGCGTGGGTCGCCGAGCGCAAGGACGTGCTGAGCGTCTTTTTCTTCATGCTCACGCTTTGGGCTTATTCGGATTATGCGCAGGAAACGAATGCGAATTCTCCTCGCGCGAAAATTCATTATGCGCTGGCGCTGGTTTGGTTTGTTCTGGGGCTTTTGTCCAAATCCATGCTGGTGACGCTGCCGTTCGTGCTCCTGTTGCTCGATTTTTGGCCGTTGGAACGGCTGCGCCAAAATAATTTTAAAAAGCTACTCACGGAAAAAATTCCTTTTTTCGTACTCAGCGCGGCAATGTGCTGGATTGCCCGCAACGCGCAAAAAAACGGCGCGGCCATGGTCAGCACGATGCCATTTTGCGCGCGATTGGAAAACGCGCTCGTCGCTTATTGCCGTTATATCGAAAAGCTTTTCTGGCCGGCCAACGTTTCGCCATTTTATCCTCGCGCCGATTCATGGCCGATTGTTTTGGTCTGCGCCGCCGCGTTGTTTCTAGTCATGTTTTCCATTGCGGCCTTCGTTTGTCGCAAGGAGCGGCCATGGTGGTTTGTCGGATGGTTTTGGTATCTGGGAACGCTAGTGCCAGTGATTGGCCTTATCCAAATCGGCGAACAATCGCTGGCCGACCGTTACACTTACATTCCTTGTATTGGCATTTTGATCGCGCTCGTCTGGACCGTCGGCGCATTGACGAAAGAACAACGCCGGCGCGAAATCGCTGCTTCAACCGCAACTTTCGCGGCAGCGGTCACGTGCCTCGTGCTCACGCGCCAGCAAATCGGTTATTGGAAAACGACGGAATCGTTGTTCGCGCGCGCGGTGGCTGTGACGCCCGACAGCACGATGGCGTGCGTGGGATTGGGCGCGAGCCTTGCCGAACGCGGGCAATTCGAGCAGGCGATTCGGCTCTATCGCCATGCATTGTTGTTTTCGCCCGATTATTACGAAGCGCACAACAATCTTGGACTCGCCCTTGCGGCAACAGGTCATTTGGACGACGCGATTGAACAATACCGGCTCGCCTTCAAAAACAGGCCGACTGCGGATTGCCTTGTCAATCTCGGCGTCGCGCTGGCGAAGCAAGGCCATCCTGACGCGGCCATTGCGGAATTCAAGCACGCCACCGTGATCGACGCCGACAACCAAATCGCGCAATCAAATCTCGCGTTGCTGCTGCTGCGCAAAGGCCAATTCGCCGAGGCCATTGAGCATTTGCGCGCTGCATTGAAATCTGCGCCCGAAAATGCCGAACTTCACGACGAACTCGGCTCCGCGCTCGCGCAAACCGGTCAATTCGAAGCCGCCATTGCCGAATTCCAAACTGCGCTGAAATTCAATCCCATCCTTCCGCATGCGGCAGAAAACCTCGCCCACGCGCAAAAGCTCGAATCGTCAGCAAAAAAATAATGGGAATCTGTGTTCAGCCACGGATTAAACATAGAAGTAACACGGATGGAGATGGGAAAGCAGCATTTTCATTCCTGATTTCGTGAGTTCCTTCTTTATTATTTCCTAATCCGTGTTCAATCCGTATTTCATCCGTGCCGAACTTTTTTCTTGCACTCTTTTAAGGAACGTTTACAATTGTAATCAGTTAGCCAATTATATGTGCAGAGCCAAGGAGCAAGCAGACCATGAACACGTATTTGTATTCCGCCGTTGACGCGCAGGGGCGCGAAACGCGCGGCACCATCGAAGTCGCCACAGAAACGGAAGCCCTCAAGCGCATCAAGGAGATGGGCTTCTTTCCCTTAAAGGTCAGTGAAAAATCGGGGGCGCCGCTCAGTGCGACTGAACGAGTCTCGCGTCACGGCAATCGCATCGGCCTGAAATCTCGAGTTGCCAGGCTCACCCAGCCGCGTTGTCCTCCACGCGCACGCATCAAGACCATCACCCTTTTCACCCGCCAGCTTGCGACCTTGCTTGAAGCAGGATTGCCGCTGTTGCGCAGTCTTCGCCTTTTGCGCGAACAGGAAACCGACTGGCGTTTTCAAACAGTTCTTTCCAGCCTCTCAAATGCGATTGAAAGCGGCAGCAGTTTCAGCGAAGCCCTCGCGCAGCATTCGGGGATTTTCAATCGCCTCTACCTGAACATGGTCAAAGCGGGCGAACTGGCCGGAATGCTTGAAACTTCACTCAAGCGATTGGCGGATTTCATGGAAAAAACTGCCCGGATGAAATCGAAAGTAAAAGCTGCGTTGTTTTATCCAGCCGCTGTTGTCACCGTCGCGACCGGCGTGATCGCGTTGATGCTGCTCGTGATCGTGCCAAGATTCCAGGCTGTCTTCGCCGATATGGCCCACGGGGCGCCGCTGCCAGCTTTCACGCGTTTCGTCCTCGGCATCAGCGAAACCGTGAAGAGCCATTTTGTTGCGGTTGCAATCGCCTGCGCCGCGATTTACGCACTTTTCCTGGTTGCGATTGCCACAAAACCGGGACGCAGGCTGTTCGATCGTTTCAAGCTGCGCATGCCGGTGGCCGGGCAATTGTTCCGCAAGTTGGCCATCGCGCGCTTCGCCCGCACGTTTGGGACGTTGATCACCAGCGGCGTGCCGATCTTGCAGGCGCTCGCCATCATCAAGGACGCGACGGGCAACGTCATCGTTGGGCAACTCGTCGGACGCGTTCGCGACAACGTTGAGCAGGGCGAAAGCATCGTGGGCCCGATGCGTGAATCGCGGATTTTTCCGGCGATGGTGGTTGGCATGGTGGATGTCGGCGAACAAACGGGCGGCCTGCCGGAAATGCTCAACAAAATCGCCGACACTTACGACGATGAAGTGGATAATTCGGTGAGCGCGATGATGTCGCTGCTGGAACCGATCATCATTGTGGTTCTTGGCGTGGTGGTCGGTGCCATTGTGATCGCCATGTTTCTGCCGATCATAACCATCATCATGAACGGCGGCATGGACGGGCCAACTGATTTGGCATCTTAGTTTTTGCCGGACATCAAAACATCCTGCGCGGGCACAGGCACCGGGCGCATTTCGGCAACTTTCTTCCGCCGCACCAGCGCGCTAAACACGCCCTGGATGGAAACGTAGTTGAGCGGAAATTCGAGCAGGATGTGCAACACGCTCAAGGCAAAGCTGGCGGCAAAGCCAAGCCGGTAATCCACGGCAAACAATCCGACCGACGTTCCCCAAACCACCAGCGAGAACACGAGCTTTTTTTTCGGCACGCGATGCCAGCGGATGATGGACGTTTTTGAAAACCAGTTGAGATAATGATACGTGTACGCGAAGGCGATGAACGCCTGCACTTTGAGAAACGCAGGCGACCGCACATCCAGCGGGCCGTTGCCGATTGTGCCGAGGAACTTGTTGATGCCCAGGTTCACCTTGTCGAATTCGCTGAGAACGGTCAGATTCATCACGCGGTCCGACAAACCGTAGAGGCTTCCCGGCGTGCTTATCGCGATCACCGCCAGAACGATGAACATCGTGACAACATTGATGTGGCCCCAAAAGCTTTTCGCCTTGAGCGAGCCGTAAAGCATGAAGCAGATCGTGAAGAAAAAAACATGGATGATGGTCGGCAGCAAAATTCCAAAAAGAATGGCCGCCGTGGGCATTTTGTAAAACAGCAGCGTTGAAGCCAGGCAAAACGCCATCACCGCGGCGCGCACCAGCCAGCGTTCGGTCAGCACCCATGCCGAGGACATGACGAACGCCACCAATATCAGCACATAACTCCAGCGCACAAGGCCGGTGATGTTCTCGTGCGGCGTGTTGTAAACGGCGTCATGGAGCGGCTGCGTTAGTTTCCAATTGCTGGTCTCTGGAAGATAGGTACAGATGCCAAGTGCCGCGACAATCACAATCATCGTCCAGATGAACGCGTTTCGGTCCTTCGGCCGGAGAAAATAATTTTGCTGGTCGAGCCAATTGATCTCGGTGAGGTAATGCAGAGGACCGAGGACGATGTAGGAGAAAAGGAACAATTGAAACGGCCACGTCAACGCCAGCCACAGCGTGGTCCAGATCAGGAAAAAATTCAGTACGTCAACGCGATGCTTCATGCAAAACACTTTGCCGTTTGTGCGGTGCCGCAGCGCGATGTGAAGCTGTGCGATTGGACTGGGTTTGTTCCTGATGCAGGCAGGAACGAGTTCACAAGCGCTTGCGACCTTGTACCTCAATCATTCGGCCGGGTCAAGTTTTGGAGCGCGCTGTCCCCACCATTCACCCCGGTAGATAAATTGCTAGGATTGTCTT
>DASRBR010000205.1:0-4095 GCA_035653495.1 Verrucomicrobiia bacterium | reverse complement strand
CAATAGCGCCGAAGGAAACGAAGAACTTCGGCGCACGATGATCGGCGACGTGTTGCTGGTGATGCCGCAGCAAGTATGGAGGACCTTTGCGCTGTACCTCGCGGTGGGCGCCGTCCATCTCATTTTCCGAAAAAAATTCTTTGCCCTCTCATTTGAGCCGGAACGCGCCGAAGCCGAAGGCATGGCTGTGCGCTCGTGGGATTTTATCTTTTACGTTCTTTTTGGTCTTGTTGTGACCAGCTTTGTGCAGATTGGGGGCGTGCTGTTGGTATTCTCTTATCTGATCATTCCTGCAGTATGCGCAAATTTTCTCGCGAACACCGTGCGTTCGCTGCTGGTCATTGGTTGGCTCACTGCAACCATTGCCAGTCTCGTCGCGTTATATACTTCCTATAAACTCGATCTCCCCACCGGCGCTGCAATCGTTTGCACTTTGGGTTTGGTCCTCTTGCTCGTGGGACTTTATGTGAAATTTCGCCGCAAACCTGCATTAGAAAAGCATGAGGACGTGCAGGGGCGATATGAAAAGGTTCAAGAACGCGGCAAATGAAAGCTCCAGCGCAGACTCGTAAGCTTTTCTAATAGTTCTTCTCTTGGACTCTTTCCAATAACCGCTTTGCGCAATAGTTTATGATGCCGGAACGCAGGGAAATAAGTGCGTTTCGACATCATTAATTTATTTTAAAAAAACGCTTGTGAAATTTTTCACGATGAGGCACTTTTTTCGGGCTTTCAGTCACAAGTTGGGTTTTGAGGGGGAGAGTTGTCCCCGAAATCCAGAAGTAATTTTGCAGACGATGCGTTTTGTTAAAGCAATTCTAATATTGATGCTCGCGTTCGCGCCGCTGGCGGGTTGGAGCGCGGAAACAACGAATGTCGCGCCAGCGGGAGCGGTAACCGCTCCTTCAACGGGAGAGCATGCCTTGTCTCCCAAGGCTGGCAAAGTGGGGGGTAGCGGCTTCATCACTAATTCAATGGTGGTGACTTGGATTGTTGCATTGCTCCTCATCATATTTGCCCGAATTGCCACCAAGAACATTCAGCTTGTGCCCTCCGGGGTACAAAATTTTGCCGAATGGGTTGTCGAGAGTCTTTATGACTTCCTGGCAGATATCATAGGTCCGAAACTTGTGAAGCAGTCATTTTGGTTTTTTGCCACGATTTTTATTTTTATCGTTTCCACGAACTGGTTTGGCTTGTTGCCTGGTGTTGGGACTGTGGGTTGGGGTGAAAATACCCCGCATGGGTTCGAGGTCACGCGTCCCCTTTTGAGAGGAGGCAATGCGGACCTCAATATGACTTCCGCGATGTCATTGATCTTTATGGTGCTATGGCTCTTCTGGGCCCTGCGGTCCAACGGGATCATAGGTTTTGCGCTTCATTTATTCGGTCCCAAGGGAGAGAGTTCGGGCGTCATCAAATATTTAATGATCCTGGTCTTTTTCGCGGTGGGTTTCCTCGAATTGCTTTCCATTGCGTTTCGACCGATTTCTTTAAGCTTCCGTTTATACGGAAATATTTTCGCGGGCGAAAACTTGCTCGAAGCCATGTCGAACACCATTCAGCATCCGGCGTGGGCAAAGGCCGTCGCCAGTGTTGTCCTGCCGATACCTTTTTACTTCCTGGAGGTGCTGGTGGGACTCGTCCAGGCATTCGTATTCATGCTTCTTACAGCAGTGTTCACCGCGTTGATCATGCCTCACGAAGAGGAGCATGAAAAGGGCCACCATTGATGAATTTCGATGGCTTGACCGTGTTCAATCGCGGGAGCCATTGAGCAACCAAGAACGGAAAGGAAAAGTATGTTAATGCCAATGTTGGCGGAGATTAATGGCAGCATAGCGGTCGGTTTGGCGGCGCTAGGTTCTGCCATTGGCGTGGCGTTGGTCGGCATGAAGGCTTCTGAAGCAGTGGGAAGAAATCCCGGTGCGTTCGGCAAGGTCATCACGCTGGCCGTGTTGGGCATGGCTCTCTCCGAAGCCATTGTCTTCTACGCAATCTATCTCGCGCACTAATACAAAGGCGCGAGGCCGTCACGGCCTCGCGCCAGTTCCGCTCTGAATTTTATGAATCATCTCGTATTTTTAGCAAGTCTCGGAAGCGACATAGCCGACAGCGCCAAGAGCACAGCCGAACGGTTTGGCTGGGATCTGCCGCATTTTATGGCGCAGGTCATCAGCTTCTGCATTGTCGCTTTTCTTCTCTATAGATTTGCGTACAAGCCCATTCTCCAAATGCTCGAGGAACGCCGTCAGAAAATCGCCGAGAGCATGGCGAATGCCGACAAGATCAAGATGGAATTGACCCGCGCCGAGGAGTCACGCGTGGACATTTTAAATAAAGCCAACGCGCAGGCGAACAAGTTGATCGAGGAAGCGCGCGCCGCCGCCGCTCGCGTCCAGGAGCAGGAAACCCAAAAAGCCATCGCTGCCGCCGAGCAGATCATCGTCAAGGCGCGCGAAGCCGCCGCGCAGGACCATGCGCGGATGCTGGCGGATTTGCGGCGCGAAGTCGGTCGACTCGTGGTGGACACCACCAGCAAGGTGACCGGCAAAGTCCTCACGCCGGACGACCAGAAACGCCTCGCCGACGAAACCAGCAGGCAATTGGCCGCTTGATTTTCGGATAAATGAAAATTTCCAAACAAGCCCGACGCGACGCCAAGGAATTGTTCCGTTCCTGTTTCACCAACGGAACGCTGGACGAAAACCGCGTGCGCCGGGCCGTCCAATTGGTCATCAGCCAGAAGCCGCGCGATTATGTCAGCGTCCTTTCGCAATTCACGCGATTGGTGAAGCTTGATATTGAGCGTCGCACGGCGCGCATCGAAAGCGCAGTGCCCCTCACTGCCGAACAGCAAACCGCCGTGGAGGGCAATTTGGCCTGGAAATACGGACAGGGCCTCATCATCTCGTATGGGCAGGACCCGGCGTTGCTGGGCGGTTTGCGCATCCAGGTCGGCAGCGATGTCTATGACGGCAGCGTCCGCGCGCGATTGGAAGCCTTGCGCGAATCTTTTTAACGCAACTTGAACGATTGATCTATGAGCAACTTACTGCAAGAAATCGAAGCCCAAATTTCCGGAGTCAAAACTTCGGTCGCCCGCCAGAACGTCGGCATCGTCCGCGAAATCGGCGACGGCGTGGCCAAGATTGAAGGCCTGACCGACACGATGTTGAATGAGATGTTGGACTTCGGCAACGGCGTGACCGGCCTCGCGTTGAACCTCGAAGAAACCGAAGTCGGCGCCATCATCCTCGGCGATTACACGGGCGTCGAGGAAGGCCAGGAAGTCCGCACCACCGGCAAGCTGTTGCAGGTGCCCGTCGGCAAGGGACTGTTGGGCCGGGTGGTCAACTCGCTTGGCCAGCCGGTGGACGGCAAAGGTCCCATCAAGGCTGAAACCAATTATCCCGTCGAAAAAATCGCCCCCGGCATCATCAAACGCCGTGGCGTCAGCCAGCCTGTGCAAACCGGCATCATGGCCATTGACGCGATGATTCCCATCGGCCGCGGCCAGCGCGAATTGATCATCGGCGATCGTTCGACAGGCAAAACGACCATCGGTGTGGACACGATGATCAATCAGGCCCGCATCAACAAGGTCGGCGAAGCTTCGGGCGACAAGGACTTCCGCCCGATCTACAGCATCTACGTCGCAGTCGGCCAGAAACAGTCGAACGTCGCGCGGGTCATCAGCGTGCTCGAAGAATCCGGCGCTATGCCCTACACCATTGTCATCGTCGCTGCAGCATCGGATTCGGCGACCAACCAATATCTGGCTCCGTTCGCCGGCGCGGCAATGGGCGAATGGTTCATGGACAATGGCATGGATGCGCTCATCATTTACGACGATCTTTCCAAGCACGCTGTTGCGTATCGCCAGGTTTCGCTGGTGTTGAAACGTCCTTCCGGCCGCGAAGCTTATCCTGGCGACGTCTTCTACCTCCACAGCCGTTTGCTCGAACGTTCCGCGCGCGTGAGCGAAAGGTACGGCAATGGTTCGTTGACGGCGCTGCCCATCATCGAAACGCAGGCAGGCGACGTCTCGGCTTACATCCCGACCAACGTCATTTCCATCACCGACGGCCAGAT
>DASRBR010000204.1:0-3929 GCA_035653495.1 Verrucomicrobiia bacterium | reverse complement strand
CTCGCGACGGTGGAGTTTCCGGAAGAAAAAATTCCCGCGAAGGAAAACGCGCGCAATTTTCCATTCCTCGTCTATGACGGCACCGACCACGAAAAAGGATTGCGCTGCGTCGCCTGCCAGATTTGCGAGAAGGAATGTCCGCCCAAATGCATCTACATCATCAAGGATACGGTCAAGAAGCCCGATTACATGGGCAAGATGCAATTCCAGCCGAAAACGTTCGACATCGATATTTCCGTTTGCATGAGCTGCCAGATTTGTGTCGAGGTCTGCCCCTTTGAGGCGATCAAGATGGACACGGAATTCGAATTGGGCGCCACGGACCGTTTCGGCGGATTGCTTCTGGACAAGCATCAACTCGCCAAGTCGAACGAGTATTATCACAAGATCCATTCGACCGAAGCCACTGAAGTGGACGCGCGCCTCGCCGCTGAAAAAACGAAGGCCGAGGCGAAAGCCAAGGCCGACGCTGAAGCAAAAGCCAAAGCCGCTGCCGCCGCAAAAGCAGCGCCTGCTCCGGCGCCAGCTCCGCAACCCGCGACTGCCAAATGATCGGTGAATTGTTCAACGGCCTGATGTTGATGATCTGGAAAGTCCTCACGGACCAGCCGGACCCGAAAGCAGATTTCCTTGCCGCGCTTCCCGAGCGGGCGCGCCCGTTGGTCGCCGCCATTTTGTCCATCACCCCCATTCTGATGATTTTTCCCGGATTGTTCGCGGCGACGACCTGGCTTGAACGAAAGGGCCTGGGCCGCATCCAAAACCGGCTCGGACCAAACCGGGTCGGGCCGTTCGGCTGGTTTCAACCGATCGCAGACGGTTTGAAAATGCTGACGAAGGAAGACATTGTTCCGCGCAACGCCGACAAAGTGGTGCATTTTCTCGCGCCGGTGGTGTTGCTGGTGCCGACATTGCTTGCGTTCGCGGTGCTTCCTTACGGACGCAATCTGGTTCCGATCAATCTCGATGCTGGAATGCTCTTTTTCTTTGCGGTCGGTGCTTCAACAGAATTGTCCATCTTCATGGCCGGGTGGGCGAGCCGGAACAAATATTCCCTGCTGGGCGCGATGCGTGCGATTGCGCAAATGATCAGCTACGAAATCCCGCTGATTCTTTCTTCCGTGACCGTCATCATGATTGCCGGCTCGCTTTCGCTGGTCGCGATTGTCCAACATCAGGCTGGATATACGTTTGGTTTGGTGCCGCACTGGTACGTTTTGACGCCATGGGGATTTGCCGGGTTTGTCATTTTTATCATCGCATCGCTCGCCGAGTCGAACCGCTCGCCATTTGACCTGCCCGAAGCGGAATCCGAGCTCATCGCCGGCCATCTCACTGAATATTCCGGTTTCAAATACGCGCTTTTCTTTCTCGCGGAATATCTGGGCATGTTCGCCATGTGCGGGCTCGCGACGACGCTCTTCCTGGGCGGTTGGCGCGCGCCTCTGCCATTTCTTGAAATCGTTCCCGGCTATATTTGGTTTTTCGGCAAACTCATCCTGCTCGTCTTTTTGTTCATCTGGATCCGTGGGACGGTCCCGCGATTGCGCGTGGACCAACTCTTGAATCTCGCCTGGAAATTCATGCTTCCCATGGCGCTGCTAAATCTCATCGTTGCAGCAATCTGGCATTATACCGGCGCGTGGGATTTCCCCAGCGCGCTTTTGTGGCGATGGCTGCTCTGCGCCGGGATGATCGCCGGTCCTTATTACTGGCTCGGACGCGGTTTGACCGGGCGCGCAAAACTCGTAAAACGCAACTACCGGTTCGCCGACTGACAATGCAAATCGCCTTCGCCATCATTGCCGCGTTGACGCTCGTGAGCGCGATCGCCGCCATGAGCCTTCGCAACCTTGTGCATTGCGCGCTTTGCCTCGCGCTGGCATTTGCCGGCCTTGCGGCATTTTATCTGCAATTGGGCGCGGCATTCGCCGGTTGGGCGCAAGTGTTGGTTTACATCGGCGCAGTCGCCATTTTGATAGTGTTCGCCATTTTGCTGACGCGCAGCGGAGAAGGCACGCCGCAACCCATTCTGTCGCGGTCATGGGGCGTGGGCATCGCGATTGCCGTGCTTGTTTTTGGCGTGCTTGCAAAAGCGATCATGTCGAGTTCTTTGACCAGCAATTCACTATTGCAGAAAATGCCGTCCAAACCCGAACCAACTGTTCATCAAATCGGCGACCAATTGATGACCCGTTACGTTTTGCCGCTCGAAATCATTGGGTTGCTTTTGACCGCCGCAGCGATTGGCGCGGTCATCATCGCGATGAAAGATGCTGGTAAAGGCCAATTAACCGGCCCGCGCGCGAAGGCCACGCAAATGGAAATCCCGCCGCAATCAAATAATGCAAGTTCCGCCTCGCATGAACTGGAGGAGGTCCGGTCATGATACCGCTGCATGATTATTTGATCGTGTCTGCGCTTCTGTTCGCGATCGGATTGGCGGGCGCACTGACGCGCCGCAACGCAATCCTTGTGCTGGTCGGCATCGAGTTGATGCTGAATGCGGCCAATTTGAATTTCATTGCGTTCTGGCGTTACAGCCCGGATCCGGAGGCGCTCACCGGCATCATGTTCGTGATTTTTTCCATTGCCGTCGCTGCCGCCGAAGCTGCCGTTGGATTGGCGCTCATCATCGCCGTCTATCGCCATTACAAAACCGTTAACCTGGACCAGGTGGATTCATTGAAAGGGTAAATGAACCTATCAGTTCAACATCTTTGGCTGATTCCCGCGATGCCACTTGTCGCGGCGGCAATTCTTGCCGTGACTTCGCGCCCGCATCGGCGTTTTGCCGCAGGGGTGGCGATTGGAGCAATGGCTGTATCCCTGGTGCTTTCGGTTATTGCATTCGCCCCAACTTTAGGAAAATCCGCCGCAACCAATCCCTTGCACGAGGTCTCCAATTTCACATGGTTTCAGTTCGGCAGTTCAACGCTGCAACTCGGCTGGGTGCTGGATCCGCTTTCGGCAGTGATGCTGGTGATGGTTAGTTTCGTCGGGCTTCTCATTTTCATCTTCAGCATCGGCTACATGGCCCATGATGAAAATTTCACGCGTTTCTTCTGCTTCCTGTCGCTGTTTGCGGCGGCAATGCTGGGGCTGGTCATCGCGAACAATCTCCTGCTGATGTTCATGTGTTGGGAACTTGTCGGGCTCGCTTCGTATCTCTTGATTGGTTTTTGGTATCACAAGCCGCGCGCGGCGGCGGCCGCGAAAAAGGCTTTCATCACCACACGCATCGGGGACGTCGTGTTCTTTCTTGGCATTCTTTATCTCTACTGGCAGGCGGGCACGCTTTTATTCTACGACAACGGCAATGGCTGCCTTGAAAGCGCGAAGTTGGGCGAAATGCACGATCTCACCACAGTCGGCGGCATGGCCGTGACAACCGCCATCGGCCTGCTGATCTTCTGCGGCGCAATCGGCAAATCCGGCCAGGTGCCTTTGCATGTGTGGTTGCCGGACGCGATGGAAGGTCCAACCCCGGTGAGCGCGTTGATTCATGCCGCAACGATGGTCGCCGCCGGTGTGTTCCTCATGGCGCGCGTGTTTCCATTGTTGGATCCCGCTGTCGTGGGCGTGACCGGAAGTTCTTCGGCGGCACTGACAGTGGTCACGTGGGTGGGGGCAATCACAGCAGTTTTCGCGGCCTGCATTGCCGTCATGCAATATGACATCAAACGAATCCTTGCCTATTCTACTGTTTCGCAACTCGGTTTCATGATGCTGGGCTTGGGTGTGGGTGGCGTGGCGGTCGGCATGTTCCATTTGATAACGCACGCGTTCTTCAAGGCACTGCTCTTTTTGGGCGCAGGCTCGGTGATACACGGATGCCACGAACGTCAGGACATTCGCACCATGGGCGGCTTGAGAAAATTCATGCCCGTCACGTTTGCAACGTATGACGTCGGCATGATGGCATTGTC
>DASRBR010000203.1:0-9480 GCA_035653495.1 Verrucomicrobiia bacterium | reverse complement strand
GGGGTTGAGCGTCAGCGATACCCCCGGAAACGCGGCGAAAGAATTTCCACCCTGAAAGGGTGGCAGAAAAGATTGGAACAGGCTGTAAGCGGTTTTCTGGCACCCTTTCAGGGTGCAAAGCCCCGATGATCCAGCACCGGGGGTTTCCGCTTTGCTGCAACCCCCGGCTAATTTCTGGCACGGCTCCGCCGTGCAACCTCTTGCACTTGCAGAACGGGTATGGGATCCTATCGCCATCCTCAATGGGTTATCTTCAATACTGTATTTTTCTTTTTCACTCCTCGTGGCTGCTGAGCCTCGCGAGCACGCTGAAATCTTCAAGCGTCGTCGTGTCGCCCTTGATTTCCCCGCCGGCAGCGACCTCTTTTAACAAGCGCCGCATGATCTTTCCCGAACGGGTCTTGGGCAAGGCCTCCGCGAAACGAATATCATCCGGCTTGGCTACGGGCCCAATTTCCTTCGCCACATGATTGCGCAATTCCTCGCGTAACGCCTTGTCCGCCGTCACGCCGCCTTTCACCGTCACGAACGCCACCAGCGCCTGTCCTTTCAACTCATCCGGGCGGCCCACCACCGCTGCTTCGGCCACTTTTTGGTTGCTGACCAGCGCGCTTTCAACTTCCGCCGTGCCGATGCGATGGCCCGCCACGTTCAGCACGTCATCAATGCGGCCGACAATCCAGAAATAACCGTCATTATCCTGCCGGCAACCGTCGCCGGTGAAATAACTTCCCGGCACCTCGCTCCAATACGTTTTCTTGTAACGTTCCATGTCGCCCCAGATGCCGCGCAACATGCTCGGCCACGGATTGCGGATGACCAATTTGCCGCCGGTGTTCGGGGGCAATCCCTTGCCCTTGTTGTCCACGACTTCCGGCACGACGCCAAAAAATGGCAGCGTGGCCGAGCCGGGCTTGGTGGGCGTGACGCCGGGCAACGGCGTGATCATGATGCCGCCGGTTTCCGTCTGCCACCAGGTGTCCACGATCGGGCAACGCTTGCCGCCAATGATTTCGTGATACCAAATCCACGCTTCGGGATTGATCGGTTCGCCGACCGTCCCCAGCAACCGCAACGAACTCAAATCATGTTTCTTCGGCCATTCAACCCCCCATTTCATGAACGCGCGAATGGCCGTGGGCGCCGTATAAAGGATGGTCACGCGATATTTTTCGATGATGCGCCAGAAACGGTCCGGTTCGGGATGGTTGGGCGCGCCTTCATACATCAAGCTCGTTGCGCCATTTGCAAGAGGTCCGTAAACCACATAACTGTGCCCCGTCACCCAGCCGACGTCCGCCGTGCACCAATAAACATCCGTGTCGTGCAAATCGAACACGTACTTGGTCGTCATCTTCGAGCCGAGCAGATAACCGCCCGTCGTGTGCAAAATTCCCTTGGGTTTTCCTGTCGAACCGCTCGTGTAAAGGATGAACAACGGCGTTTCGCTTTCCAATTTTTCCGGGGGACAATTCGCGTCCACCTGCTCCATCTCGCGATGCCACCAAATATCGCGTCCGTCCTGGACGCGGATGTCACAGTTCGCGCGGCGCAGGATGATGACCTTCTCGATGGTTTTGGCGAGCAGGTTGCCGTTGGCGTCCTTGAGCCCAAGCGCGTCATCCACATTTTTCTTGAGCGGCACGACTGCGCCGCGACGAAATCCGCCGTCGGCCGTGATGACCATCTTCGCCTGGCAATCGAAAATGCGATCGGCGACGGATTGCGCGCTGAACCCGCCGAACACGACCGAATGGATCACGCCGATGCGCGCGCAGGCGAGCATCGCAATGGCCGCTTCGGGAACCATCGGCAGATAAATGATGACGCGGTCGCCTTTCTTGAGCCCGTTGCGCTTGAGGACATTGGCGAACTTGCAAACTTCGCGATGAAGCTGCCGGTAGGTGAGCGTCCGTTCCTCGCCCGGAATGCCCGCCCCTGCCGGTTCACCTTCCCAGATGAGCGCGGCCTTGTTTGCGGTGGGCGTGTTGAGATGCCGGTCAAGGCAGTTGTAGCAGACGTTCAATTTGCCGCCGACGAACCACTTGGCGAATGGCGCTTTCCATTGCAGCACTTTTTTCCACGGCGCGAACCATACCAGTTCGTTCTTCGCCTGTTTCGCCCAGAATTTTTCCGGCGACTTGATGGATTCATTGTAGAGCTTGCGATATTCCGCCATGGATTTGATGAGGGCCTTCGCTGAAAAGTCCTTGGACGGACTGAAAACACGATCTTCGTGGGAAAAGGAAGTGATGTTGGTTGCTTTGTCGGTCGAAGCCATAGATTGCCTTAAGATTGATGCGCCTATTTTACGGGCCATTCTCGCGCGCCGTCAATGTTGGAGTGGTTCCTGCCCCGTCCCTGCCAAATCAAATGTAGTACATCTTCCCCTTGTCAGCGCTCTGGTCGAGGAGTTGTTGAAAAGTGATGGAGCTGGCGGCTTGTTGGACTGAATTTTGGATTTTTTTCCACGCGGCGCGCAACTCGGGAGGACATTGGGTATCGCTGAGCGCCGGCGAATCAAAAACTTCCCCGTGCACGCAGCGCAACACGTCAGCCATTGTGATTGCCGCAGGCGGACGCGCCAGCAGGTAACCGCCTTCCTTCCCGCGAAGGCTTTTGACGATCTGCTGCGACTTGAGTTCGATGAGGATTTGCACCAGGTAATTCGGCGGAATGCCCTGTTCGGCGGCGAGGTCTTCGACGCGCACGGAATCGCCGGATTGAAAACGCCGCGCGAGCCCGATGACGGCGCGGGCGGCGTAATCGCTCTTCGCGGACAGTTTCATGCAGAAAAAGTAGGGTTACCACGCGGGTTATGCAATGCAATCCGAAAACTACAATTCTTCTGATAAACACAAGAAGAATTCGCCGGGTGAGGGCACCCGGCCTACAAAATGCGCGATTTTGGCTTTTATGCAGGCCGCGTGCCCTCACGCGGCGGTTCTACTGTGGAGTCACTTTTTGAGCGTAACCAAATTCGTGGAGAAATTCTCCCAGAGGCGCTTCGATGCGCACGAATTTTTTTTGAAAAGGATCGCGAAATCCGAGTTTGACCGCCCGCAAGGCAAGGCGCTGGCGTCCTTTTGAGCTGGCGGCGGAATCGGTTCCATAAAGTGCATCGCCGACCACGGGAAGTCCCGCGGCGGCGAGATGCACGCGGATTTGATGCGTGCGGCCAGTGGTGGGACGCGCTTCCACGAGGGCGGTTGAATTTGCGGGCGACGTTTGGAGAACGGTGAAATGTGTTTCGGCGTCTTTTTGGGAGTGCTGCGCATTGCGTGTTTCGTTTCGGACAACTTTCATTCGTCCCTTCATTCCCGGATCGGGAACCAATGACAATGCGCATGTCCATTGCCCTTGCTTCGGAATGCCGCGAACGACTGCGAGGTAGGTTTTTTCCACACGGCGCGTTTCGAAAAGTTCGCTGAACGCGCGCAATGCGCCGGGACTTTTTGCGAACAGCGTGATGCCGGTGGTCTCGGCATCGAGCCGGTGAATGAAACGGAGATATCGCAGGTTGCGTGAGTGTGCCCAAAAATCGCCGGCGTTCAGCGAAGATTGCAGCGCGAGTTGGAGATTGCGCCCGGTGCGGTCCCACGAATCCGGCGCGAGCATCCAACCCGCGGGCTTGTCGAGCGCGAGCACGGAGCGGTCCTCGTAAAGAACGGGGATGATGATCTTTCCATCGTCCAACTCGATTTCTTTTGATTTGGCCACGACCAAGAATGGATGCAAAGACGCCTTGTTACAAGGTTGCAAAGGAAGGTCGCGCTGCAAAGTCACAGGGAACGATCAAGTCAAGAGCACGATTTTTCCATGCGCCCCGGCGTCCATCACGGCTTTGTGCGCAGCGGCGGCTTCAGCCAGCGGCAATTCCGTGCCGACAATTGGCCGCAACGTTCCATTGCGCAAACCTTCCACCAGCGCCGCATGAATGCCGGCCAATTCTTTCGCGGACGCATTTCCGAGCATCACGCCAAGGATGGCGGCGTCGCGGCTCATGGCATCGCGCGGATTGATTTCGACGGGCCCGCGGCTGCCGATCACGGCGACGCGGCCGTTCTTTGCGAGCACGGTGAGGTCCTTGCCAAGATTGATGTGCGATGCCATTTCAAGAATCACATCGACGCCCTGGCCGCTCGTAAGTTCGAGGATTTGCTTGAGGTAATCGGGCGCGCGATGGTCGAGCACATGGTGCGCGCCTTGTTCGGAAACAAGTCGCCGGCCTTTTTCTGTGCCGCCCGTGCCAATCACCGCCAAACCTGCCGCGCGCGCCAATTGAACTGAAGCGATGCCCACGCCGCCGGTCGCGCCATGGACCAAAACCGTTTCGCCGGCCATGCCTTTGGCGCGTTGAAACAAGGCGCGATACGCGGTCGCGTAAGGCGTGTTCACGCCTGCGCCTTGTTGGAAGGAAATGTTTTCGGGCAAAGGATGGACTTGCGCGGGTTCGCAAAGCGCGTATTCGGCATACGTACCGGTGATGCTGCCGCCCATGTAAACACGATCGCGGGTCTTGAACGATTTCACTCCGTCGCCCACAGCTTCAACAACGCCCGCGCCATCCGCGCCGGGAGTGTAAGGCAGATTCGGCCTGGCTGCGTATGAACCGAAGCGGATGTAAGTCTCAACCGGGTTCACGCCGACCGCGTGGATGCGAACAAGAATTTGTCCAGGGCTGGGCTGTGGTTTTGGAACTTCTTCGAGCCGCAAAACTTCCGGCCCGCCGAATTGATGGACGCGAATGGCTTTCATCGGTTCACCGTATGCATCATCGCCTCGGGATAACGCGGGCCGGCGGCGACGCCTTGAGGCGCGACTTCGTTGATGCGTGCCAGGTCGGCGGGAGTTAGCTGCACATTCAATGCGGCGACATTTTCCTCGAGATATTTTCGACGTTTTGTGCCGGGGATGGGAACGATATTTTCGCCTTGCGCCAGCACCCACGCGAGCGCGAGTTGCGCCGGCGTGCAATGCTTTTCCGCAGCCATTTTTTCGATTTGATGGACCAGATCCAAATTGCGCTGGAAATTTTCGCCCTGAAAACGCGGCGATTTGGACCGCCAATCTTGCGCCGACAAATCTTCCGGTTTTGTAAATCGGCCGGTGAGAAAGCCGCGTCCCAACGGGCTGTAGGGAACGAAGCCGATGCCAAGCTCACGGCAGGTGGCAAGCACCTCCTTCTCCGGATCGCGAGTCCAAAGTGAATACTCGCTTTGCAATGCGGTGATGGGATGCACTGCATTGGCGCGGCGGATGGTTTGCGGGCCGGCCTCGGAAAGCCCAAGAAAACGCACCTTGCCTTCCGCCACCAGTTGCGCCATCGCGCCGACGGTCTCCTCGATGGGCGTCTCAGGATCGACGCGATGCTGATAAAAGAGGTCAATCGTCTCGATGTTCAAACGGCGCAAACTGCCTTCGCAAGCCTTGCGAACGTATTCGGGCTTTCCGCTCACGCCGCGCACGGAAGGATTTGCCGGATCGCGAACGATGCCGAATTTGGTGGCGATGACGATGTTTTCGCGCCTGCCCTTGATGGCGCGACTCACGAGTTCTTCGTTTTTGAACGGGCCGTAAATGTCGGCCGTGTCCAAAAATGTGATGCCAAGTTCGAGCGCGCGGTGGATGGTCGCGAGCGATTCCGCGTCATCGCGTCCATCGTAAAAATCCGACATGCCCATGCAACCGAGGCCAATGGCGGAGACACTGAGACCTTGCGAGCCAAGCTTTCGAGTTTTCATAAACAATCCTTTTTGAAATTGCCTGGTTAAACTAATCCATTTGCGGAGTTCTGGAAATCGCGGATTTCGTTCGACTTGGCAGGCGATTGCACCCGCTTTTTTTGTGCCGCTCTAAAATTGATTTCCGGTGCGATGCATTCTATTGTATCGCGCAATCAGAAGGAACCATGAACAACACGCATCTTGCGCTGCACTTTTTTCTGCAGCTTGCAGTCATTCTTTTGTTTTGTCGTATTGCCGGGGCGATCGCGATCCGGTTGGGCCAACCGCAAGTCGTTGCCGAGATGGTTGCGGGCGTCCTGCTTGGCCCATCACTGTTCGGGCTGCTCTGGCCGCACGCGCAGCAACAACTCTTTCCCTGGGACACCACGCAACAGGTGCGCGACACCCAAAGTTACCTTTTTCCCGCTTCGCAGCTTGGACTCGCCCTGTACATGTTCGTGGTGGGAATGGAATTTCGCGTGGACATCGTCCGGCGGCGTCTCAAAAGCTCCATCGCGGTCTCCATTGCCGGCATGGTCGCGCCGTTCATTCTGGGGGCCATACTCGCCTGGATCTTTTTCTTTCACACCGACCTTTTTCCAAAAAAGACTTCGCTTTGGGAGGCGATGCTTTTCCTTGGGGCATCAATGTGCATCACCGCTTTTCCGATGCTCGCGCGCATCATCCATTTCAAAAAACTCAACGGCACAACCATGGGCACCGTGGCGATGGGTGCGGGGGCCATCAACGACGCCGCCGCATGGTGTTTGCTGGCGGTAGTGGTGGCGAGCTTCAATCGCGAATGGAGCCATGCGCTGATCAATATCGGAGGCGGCATCGCTTTTGTTGGCTTCACCGTGGTCGTTGTCCGGCAGTTGCTGGTTTTTCTGCAAAAGTGGCTCGTCAAGAACGACACGTTGACTGAGCCGGGCTTCGTGGTGTGCCTTGCGCTCCTGGCGTTGTGCGCATGGGTGACCGACGGCATCGGTCTTCATGCCGTGTTCGGCGCGTTCACTCTGGGCGCGGTCATTCCACGGGGGACGATGACGCGCGATTTGATGGCCCGCATCGAACCGCTCACCGTGGCATTGCTCTTGCCGCTGTTCTTCACCTACTCCGGGTTGAACACCAAAATCGGCCTGCTCAATTCCGCTTTTCTCTGGATGATGTGCGGCGCTGTGCTCCTGGCCGCTGTGCTGGGCAAAGGCGTCGCTTCGTGGCTGGCAGCGCGGTTCACCGGAATCCCAAACCGCGAAGCCATGGGCATCGGCACGTTGATGAATTCGCGCGGGTTGATGGAATTGATCATCATCAACATCGGTTTGCAGCGCGGCATCATCACCGAAGGCCTTTTCGCCACGCTCGTGATCATGGCGGTGATCACCACCTTGATGACTTCGCCCATTTTTGAATTGCTGGTCTGCCGGGGAAGTTACAAGCCCGTGAACGAGCCCGAAGCTCCTTTCCCGGCAAAACTGAAAACGTTGCCCTGACGCCGATCAATCGCCCAATAAAAAACTCTCCACAGATGTCTCCGTGGAGAGTTGAATTCCACCGATCTTAAGCGGGCTCTTTAACGCGCCATCACCCGGTAATAAAGCGCCGAGCCTGCGTAAGACGTGTTCGTGTAGGAGAGCGTCCCGGACGAAGACGCCGTGACTGGCGAACCGACGTTCGACCAGGTTGCGGGAACTGTCCCATGCAACGCGGGCGTTGACTGCACTTGATAAGTATGTCCGACGACCGACTGCCACGTCAGCACTTGATGACCACCTGAATTCGTGGAGACGATGTTGAAGGGCAGCAGCGGCACGCTGTAAATCAATCCCAAAATTCCGTTGTTCGCATCCAACGAGAAAATGTAAGGGAACTTGATCGTCGTCGCGGCATTGCCGTTGATGTTCGGATTATACGCGCCGAAGAACGCCTGGTAATAAGCCTGGGGCGGGAAACCGAGCGAAGGGATTTGGAACAATTCAAGGTCATTCGGGTCATCGCTCGTTTGCACGCCCGCCAGGATGTTGTTCGCGTTATCGAGCCCGATGCCGTCCAACGTCGACAACGAACCCGCTCCGGCAGTCGTCGCGAAGCTCTGGATGACCGTGCCCGTCCCCGACGCCAAATCAAACCGGATTTGCCGCAGGTTGAAACCGGGGCTCTTGGTCCAAAACGTATTGCTCGAGCCCCACGCCACGCCCAGATATGCAAAGCCCGAAGACGGCATGCCGTTGGGCTGCGTCGGGTCGGTGATGACCAGCGTGGTCGGCGTGAAGTTCTGGCCGTCGGTGGTTGTGAGGATCGCGATGTTCGTGCCGGGACCGGTGCCGAACTGATTGTTCAAGTCTTCGTAAGTGCCGAGCAGGATTTGCGTGTTCACGCCCCCGCCGCGCACCGCGAAGCTGTCGCCCCAACGATCGCCGCCGGAATAAGTCGCGCCGTTGCCGGTCGCCGTTGAGGTGAGATAATTGCCGGGATCGCCAAGCCAGGCCTGGTAAGGCGCAGGGGGATTGGTCCCGCTGCCATCAGCCACGTACGGGAAACTCACGATGGAAAAATCGTCGCTCCCGCTTTGCTGTCCGGGTTGATAGGAGGAGACGTTGCAAACGTAAAGCACGCCGTCATCGCCCACACCCACCTGGCCCACGGGGAAAATGCTGCCCGAAGGCAACCCCGTGGAAGGAGTCGTGATGGTGAACTTATATTGGCCGTTCGTCGCGTTAAGGCCATAGATGTTCGCCGACGCATGCTCCGCCACCACGACCGTCATCGTCGCCGGGTCGAAGGCCAAACCGCGCGTGTTGTAACCGGTATCGAGATAAGGCTGGGAATTATCGGCAGGAAGGCTCCACATCACCGACACTGAAGGGTTACTCAACGGCGCGGAAACAGTCAGTTGCACGGCGATGCTGTTCGTGGCCCCGCCGGCGTTGCTGATCTCGACATCATACCAACCGGAAGAATTGGTCGTGAGCGGACTCAACACCAGGGAGTTGTTTGTTGCGCCCGGGATGTTGGTTGCGGTCGAAATATTGCTGACCGTGTTGTATTGCCATTGATAAGTCAGCGGCTGCGTGCCCTGCGCGGCCACGTTGAACGTAAAATTGCTCGCAGTCGTATAAACTGAGCCGCCGACGGGCTGGGTCGTGATAGTCGGGGGAATCGGAGCGGCGGCAAACGCAATGGTGGTGGCCTGCAAACCGGCGCTGGTATCCAGCGTGTAAATTTCATTCGTGCCCGCCAGTGCGGTGTCACCGGTTTCGTTGCCGTTGACGCCGGTGGAAGTGCTGAACGAAAGATTGGTTGAGGCAAGCAGGGCGAGCCCGGAAAAATTATTGCTCGGCAGAGCGTAGAGCGAAATGGGAGTAGATGCGTTCGGATGCAATGCCAATAGTCCCGCGGCGGCATTGTATGAAAAATCGAGCCAGTTGCCCGCATTGCCCGTCGGCAATGAGGAATTGGTTGCAATCACAGTCGCCGCGACCGGACTGGCCAGACTGGCGAAATTGGTGGGATATTGGATCAGGTAAAGTTTCCCGCTGCCGCCGTTGGGAGCCAGCATGAACGTGTTGTTCGTGTAAAATGCGTAACCGATCTGCACGCCGGAACCGGTCGCGGGCAACCCGCTGCTGACTGTCAACACCGTGGGAGTGAAATTGACGCCATCAGTGGTGCTGAACAAAACAAATGCGTTGCTGCCGCCGATGGTGAAGAGCAACAGCGTGCTCGTGCCGGAACCGGTCATCGCAAAGGAATC
>DASRBR010000202.1:0-4893 GCA_035653495.1 Verrucomicrobiia bacterium | reverse complement strand
GACGGCAAAAAAGAACCGGTGGATTCCGATGCGGTCGAGTTCAAAAAAGGCGTGCAATGGGTGCAGGTGGATTTAGGTGCGCCCTATCAGATTTATGCCATCGCGCTTTGGCATGATCATCGTTACTTGCAGGTGATGCGTTGCGTCATCGTGCAGGTCTCGGATGATCCGGAATTCAAGACGGGCGTCACGACTTTGTTCAACAATGACACGCAAAACGTCGCTGGCCAGGGCGTCGGGACCGACAAGCAATATTTTGAGACCCGGTACGGGAAGGTGATTGATGGCAAAGGTGTGAAGGCGCGATACGTCCGCGGCTATACGAAAGGGAGCAGCCAGGGCGCGATCAATGCCTGGGAAGAGGTTGAAGTGTACGGATTGCCGGCGACGTAAGATTATTGTTTGACGTTCAGAAGAGTCGCCCGTCAACCATACTTCTGCGCGATGGGTACGCGGCGACCGACGCCGAAGGCTTTGCTGGTGACTTTCAAACCCGGCGCTGCCTGTCGGCGTTTGTATTCGTTGAAATCGATCAACCGGACCACGCGCTTCACATCGCCAGCATCAAAACCCATCGCGACGATTTCCGCCTGCGTTTTGCCCTGCACGACGTAGGCATCGAGGATGGCGTCCAAAATGTCATAAGGTGGCAAGGAATCCTGATCGGTTTGGTTGGGCCGCAACTCCGCCGACGGCGGCTTGATGATCGACGATACCGGAATGGTTTCGCGCTCGCGATTGATCCATTTCGCGAGCCGATAAACCATCGTTTTCGGCACATCGCTTATGACCGCAAGTCCGCCGCACATGTCGCCATACAATGTGCAATAACCAACCGCCAGTTCGCTTTTGTTCCCGGTCGTCAACAGCAGCGCGCCGAACTTGTTGGACAACGCCATCAACATGACTCCACGCAATCGCGCCTGGATGTTTTCCTCGGTCGTGTCCTCCGGCCGTCCCGTAAAAACAGGCTGCAACTGTTTCTTCACGGTTTCGAACGCGGGCTGAATCGGGATGACTTCGTATTCAATTCCAAGGTGTTGCGCCAAAAGCTTCGCGTCATCCAAACTTCCTTGCGACGAAAACTGCGAGGGCAACGAAACACCGCGGACGTTCTCCTTGCCCAATGCTTCCACGGCCAGGCACGCGACCAGCGCCGAATCAATGCCGCCGCTCAAACCCAGCACCGCGCATTTGAAGCCGCACTTGTGCATGTAATCGCGCAGCCCCAGCACCAACGCGCGATAAACCAGTTCTTCATCGGGCATCTCGAGGCGTGGCACGGCGGTTTTCGATTCCGTGTCAACCACCACGAAATCTTCTTCGAACATCTTGGCGCGCGCGATCAATTCGCCGGACGCATTGAACACAAGGCTTCCGCCGTCGAAGATCAGTTCGTCATTCCCGCCAATCTGGTTGCAAAACACCACCGGACATTTCGCCTTCAGCGCCATGCTGCGAAGCATTTTGTAGCGGGTGACTTCCTTGCCCAACGACCATGGCGAAGCCGAAATGTTGAACAATAGGCGCGAACCTGCCGCCGCGAGGTCAATCGGTGGATTGTGCTGATATCGGCGTTCCGGCCAGAAGTCCTCGTCGTTCCAGATGTCTTCGCAGATTGTCAGGCCGACTTTCGCGCTTTTGAATGCGACCGGCTCGTTTGCCGCAGCCGGCTCAAAATAACGATCTTCGTCGAACACATCGTAAGTCGGCAGCAACGTCTTCGTCCGCGTCGCCGCGATCTTCCCGTTCTGCAACAACGCCACCCGATTGGCCACTTCACGCCCCGGCCGGTTTTTGTTTTCACCCACAAAGCCGACCAGCATCGCCGTTTCGCCGCTCGCCGCCGCCAATCGATCCAACATCGCCAGATTGGCTGCGATGAAACTGCGCTTGAGCAGCAAGTCCCGCGGCGGATAACCAGTCGTGGTCAGTTCCGGGAACATCACCAATTCCACCCCGGCTTCGACGGCACGACGGTACGCCGCGAGGATCTTCGCTTCGTTACCGGCGAAGTCGCCGACTGTTGTGTTGATCTGTGCGAGCGCGACCTTCATTGCAACAATCCTTGCCATCGTAAGCCACGCTTTGGCAAACTGACAACATGAAGATTCATAGCCAAATCGAAGCGTTTTCTGTGAAATGGTCGGTTTTAAGTGTCGCTTCTCATGGCACAAAAATAGCTATTTTCGCGTCCATGCGACGTTTCGCAAACTTTTTATTTCGGACGGGTGTTGCCCTTTTGTTGGGGTTGGCCTGCACGGGGCGCGCGCTGGCTCAAACGCCCACTTTGAACATCTCGCCCTCCATCGTCAGCAACAACTACGTTGGCCCGATCACCCTGACCATTGGCAACCTCACCGCCAGCCAGAAAGTCGTGATCGGCGAGTTTCTCGATGCGAATGGAAACGGCACGATTGATTCGGGCGAATACGAGGTCCGCCACTTTGCTGTCACTGACGGCGTGCAATCCATCCTCGCCGGCGCAACCAACATCAACGTCCCCGGCGACACCGACGGCACAGCCAACGGCCAAATCACCGTCGTGCTAAATTATCCCGGCGTGAACCCCACACTGAGCGGCATCGCGGCAAACTACCTGTTCAAATTGTCCGACCCGAACGGGGTTTTTACGCCGGTGACCAATTCCTTCACGGTGCGACAACAACCGGCCACTCAGGGCGTGAGCGGGACACTTACTGCCAATGGTCTTCCGCTGGCGAATGCGGTTGTCGTGCTGGTGCAACAACAAGGCAACGGCGGCGGCGGCACGGTGACCGATGCCAATGGCAATTACAGCATCAGCAACGCGCCGGGAACATATTTTCTGGTCGCCGCCGCGCCGGGTTATGTCGGCACGCCTGCCCAGGTGAACATTTCGCCGAATTCTTTCTCCACGGTCAACCTCACTGCTTCCACTGCCACCGGTTCTTTGACCGGCAACATTTCCGACAGCAGCACGGGCCAAGGTTTGCCGGGACTTTTCGTGAACGCGCAATGCAACACGGCGTTGACGCTTGGATTCACCGATACCAACGGCAACTTCTCCCTGCCGGCAATCTCGAATCAATGGAAGATCAAGATTGATACCAGTGCCGGCTTGGCGTGTGTCGGGCCTTTTGGATACGTCAACCTTCAGAACAACAGCGCCAATTTTAGCGGCGATAATGTTTCCAATATCAATTTCTCCTTCCCGCGCGCCACTTCGCTCATTTACGGTTACCTGAAGGACAATCATTCCAATCCACTCGCCGGAACGGACATCGAGGCGTTCAGCGCGGACAATCTTTACCAGGTGGACACCACGACAACTGCGACCGGCCAATATGCCGTCGGTGTCTTTTCCAATTCCTGGTATATCGGCCCGCAGAACCAATCCACCAATGTCATCGCAACTTCCACCAACGTTTCGCTAGTTAACGGCCAGGCCGTCCGTCTCGACATGCAGGCCCAACTCATCACCGCTTACTTGTACGGCAAGATCGTTGATCAAAACGGCAATCCGCAGGCCAACGTCGGTCTGGCGGTCAATGCCCTGGACACAAACGGCTTTTTCCTTAGCCAGCTCAACCAGAATTTCAGCACCGCAAGTGACGGCACTTTCGCTGTCGGCCTTTACGGTGGAAAATGGAACATTGCTCCTGAGTGTAATGGCGCCGGCAGCAGCGGCCTCGTCCCACCCAACCTGACCTTCAACGTGACCGACGGCGTCAACCAGAGCAACATCGTCATGATCGAACGGTTCGCTACCTGCACCATTTCCGGGAGGATTGTTGACAGCCATGGTAATCCGGTGAATGCCATCGCCTTCGCATCAACCATCATAAACGGGACCAATTATTCCCCATGCAGTTTAGGCAACCAGAACACCAACACCTTCAGCATCGCCGTATTTCCGGGAACCTGGGTCGTCGGACTCTCCGGCAATTTCAATTCCGACGGATACGACAATCCGCCAAATCAGAACGTGACGGTCAGCAGCGGAACTGCCACCGCGAACTTTGTGCTTTACCCCATTGGCCAGATGCCTCCGCAACTGACTGCTTTGAACCATTCGCCGGGCGGTTTTTCCTTCAACGTGATGGGCGACCCGCAACAGAATTATTGCGTCCAGGTCAGCACCAATCTCAAGACCTGGCAACCGCTTGTCACCAACACCGCTTACGGCGGCTCATTCTACTTCCAGGACACCAACGCCGCCGGCCCCATGCGGTTCTACCGCGCCGTTTTGGTCCCCTGATTCAGCAATTAGCGTTCAATGCCGCCCGACATCATGTCGGGGTTCAGGTTCGACGTTAGATGTTTTACCTCATGGACGTAGCTGAAAACGTCAGTTTTCAGGCAGGCAGTGCCTGCACCCAAGTTTTGGCGCGACGACCGCAAAGTGTGCCTCTCCGCCTCGCGCCTCCCCGTTCCAATTTTTTTCCTGATGGCTGCAACCAGTTGCAACACCAGTCGCGAGCCGTTCCCCAATCCGCAATCCGAAATCCGCACTCCGCAATTTGGGATGGGAGGGGGTATGTTTTTTGGCGGAATCAGGCGGAAACATGCGGAATTAGGTGGAATCTCAATCACTTACGACTTGAGCCATTTCACGCCTCGCGGACAAGGCTCACTTCCGCCAAGGCTACGGTGAACAAGCTGTCCGCGCTCCCACGCCGCATTATCCGAAACAAGCCGACACAGCGGTAGGGCGGATTTGGCCGTCTGCTAAGACCTGCGCCGCCCTGATGTCAGGGCAAAGCGGCAGCTCACTCGTGTCCAGCTAATCTTGCATCAAATTGGATTTGGCTTAGTTTTTATAGGGATAAATTCAACGGTGGAGTGTTATCGACATGGCGTTCGATTGAGCGCATGACATTCAAATTCCTTAGGAAATTCGCATACTAATAG
>DASRBR010000201.1:0-2870 GCA_035653495.1 Verrucomicrobiia bacterium | reverse complement strand
GACCGTCACCGAATTCGTGAAAACCCCGCTCTTCGGTCCGATCGTCGGCATCGCGGTCCAAACTCCAATTCCAAACGCCGCCACAGCGGAAGCGGTCGGAACATACACCTTGCCGTTTGCAACCGTTGGCGTGACGAATTTCACGGAAGCGCCCAATGCATCGCGTCCGATCTGCGCGCTGTAATAAAGTTCGAGCGCCACATTCGTCGCATTGTAAGCCCGAAGAATGGCCGAACTCGCGGCTTGTACCGCCCAAACGATGGCGTTGTTGGTTCCGTTGGCGGAGATGGTCGGCGTCGCTCCGGGAAAACCATATTCCTCCGGGCTGATCGCCAATGGCGTCGTTCCCAACGCCCCGTTCGAACACGAAAACGCGGTGAGATTGCCCCCGCTGCCAATGTAGTACAGCATTCCATTGAAGTAAGCCGGCGTGGAAAACAGTCCCGGAAGATTCGTGAGCGACTGGACAATCTGATTGTTGTTCGTCGCATTGAAATGGCCGAAGTTATCGCGGTCGATCAGGAACAGAATCCCCTCCTTGCCGCCGCCCGCAAGCAAATGCGGATGCGCCGCGCTTCCCGCAGCGTCCGGCAGCAAAAGCTCCCCGCCGCTGCCAACGTCCAAATCTTCGTTGGCAAGAGTTTGCTGGTCGTGTGGCGTGAAGTAATCCGCCAGCGTGAGATTGGTGCCGCTGGGCGACAGCCGCAGGAAACTGTCGCCATAATCATTGTTCGTCGCGCCGTCGTAAGTCCCATTGCCGGTGACGACATAAACCGAACCATTCGTGTCCGCCGCCGGGCCATCGCCGCCCTCCCAAAATCCGCCCAGGCCGCCGTTCGCCGTCGCATTATAAACGCCTTGCGGTTTCAAGGTCGTCGCGTTGAACCCAAGCACCCAGCCATGATACGGGCTGTTGTCGCCGTGCGAACCGTAGGCGATGTAAACGACGCCATTCGCCAGCAACAACGCTGGCCGGTTCAACTGGCGCAGTCCGTTGAACGGAACATGACCCGCGCCGTCGTTGCCATCACCGTTGCCATTGACGACCGGCGAGATGGTGACAGGCCCGCCGAACTTCTCCGCGCCGGAACCCAGGTCCAGCGCATGCAACCGGTGCACGTAATTCGTCAACGAACCGCTGACTTGCTTCGTCTTGACCTCCACGTAAATCGTCTTGGAAACCGGATCGATCACAGGCGTGCTGGTGATGCCGATGACCGGCGCAATGTTGTCGGAATTGACATCGGCGTTTGGCACTGCGGTTATCCCGGCGGGAGGATTGAGAAAACTCACCTGCCAAAGTGGCGCGGCGTTGCTGCCCGAATTGTTGTCGGCATCGAATGCATACACACTGTCATTTTCCGTTGCGACGAATACGACGTTATGGACTCCCTTGTTCGTGATGATGACGCCGGCAACGTAAAGCGGCTGCCCATAAATCTGCCCGTCCACACCTTGCGAAAAGAGCAGGCCGAACGAGTTCGTGTTCACGTTGGCCGGCGTGAGATTGCTTTCCGCCAGATACTGGCCGGTGCGCGCGTTGTCGTTGTGAAACGTGAGCACGTTCGATTGGGCTGGCAAGCGCGGAGAACAGAACGTCGAAAGGAAGAAAAGAACGAAAAGCGCAGAAAGCCTGCGCAACGCTTTCCGCCCGGAAGGAAGCGACTTCATATTTGTGTGTGCGGACATCGGAGCCTCTGTGTTTGGCCAGACATTGTCAAGAACGGTTTCGGCAGTCGAAGCCTGCACCCAATTGGATCGCCCATCGCCAGGGAAGGAGCACAGGAGCGCGGACAGCTTGTTCACCTCCGCCAAGGCTACGGTGAGCAAGCTGTCCGCGCTCCCATCCGAAATTATCCGACACAAGGCGACACAACCGGCCCAAAGCATCGTTTCGGCATCCTGAATCTCACGTTGCTTACTCGAGATTTCGCGCTTCATAGATGCCTCTTCAAATTTTTCCCCGTAGCTGCAACAAGCCGCAACAAGCTGCAACCAAGTGCAACACCTGGCCACGCGGACAAGGCTGTCCGCGCTCCTGTGCGCTCTCGGACTATCCGACATGCCAAGGAGTCGCGATAGCGTCTTGGATTGCGGTAGTCCTCTACCGCTTTCAAACCGCCGCGAATACGCCAAACGCATTTTAGATCATGAATCTCATCCTCAAAGCGGCAGAGGACTGCCGCAATCCAAGGCAGGCTTCGCCTGCACCTGAAGCAGCATCCGGGTAGGGACGGACCGCCGGGCCGTCCGCGGATCCCGCATGCGGGACAGCGCGATGTCCCTACCTTTGGCGGGCTCTCAATCATCCCTTTCGTCCCATCAACCATTGTATTCTCAATAGTCATGGGGCCAGTTTACCATGTGGGTTTTCGAAAAATGAAACGTACCGTAGGTTTGACAGCATTTTTTTAAAGTGGCTGAAAACCTCCAGTTTTCAGCCAATTCGCCCAATGTTTATGCGGGTTTTCTGATTTTCAAAAAGTGGTGTTTTTTGAGGGAGTGAAAAAAAGGTGGTTTTCTGACAAGAAGAGACTGAAGACACGAATTCCACGAATTTTTCACGAAAACACATTTTCCAGCAAGGCTGAAGGCCCGCAATATGACAGCCTGGGCTGGAGCGAGCAAAGCGCGAGCAAAGGCCCAGGTCACAGACGGCCGAAATCATAAGCCCTGAAGGAGGGTGTTACGAATTGCGACGCAGTTCATTGTTGGAAAAGCAATTACGTCGAAAATTTGTTGTTCTGGCAATTTATGCGTTCATTGCTCGAACGAGTAGTGAGCAATTCATTGTGTTTGCAGGGGATTCGCCAGATTAATGCAAAGTCCGCTGGCAGCCGTAAAATGCGCTAGCATCATTTCAGCCAATA
>DASRBR010000200.1:0-3296 GCA_035653495.1 Verrucomicrobiia bacterium | reverse complement strand
AACAATGGACAGAACGCTCTCGCCGCTTGGTTCGCCATGTGAGCTTTGGTTACCTGCGGGACAGGGAACCTTGCTGCTGCTGGGCAAATGAAACTATTCATCCAGCATGGTCGAAATGTCATCGAGGATTGGTTGTTGGGGGTTTTGGCCGGGAAGAACCGGCGGCCCGACATGGCGGCCGACTACTTCGACCGAAGTGAGGTCCGGCCCAACATAACGCACCCAAACACCGACATGCTCCCCGAAAGTGGTCATGCCAATGCCGCGTTTCGCCAAAATGGTTCCGCTTTTCCGGTCCAATTTGATGACGCGCAAATCATTGTTGGCAATCGCGCCGCGCGTGGCCATCCATGCGGTCTCATAT
Organism: Verrucomicrobiia bacterium; assembly: GCA_035653495.1. Taxonomy (GTDB): domain Bacteria; phylum Verrucomicrobiota; class Verrucomicrobiia; order Limisphaerales; family Pedosphaeraceae; genus DATAUW01. The sequence continues at coordinate 2,932 of DASRBR010000200.1, read as the reverse complement.
CCGACACGATAGGTCCTGCGGATGCCCTTGCCTTCCGATTTCGCAACGGAATTTGTCGTCCCGCAACCGCTCAAAACCAATACCAAGCCCAGCGCGCAAAGCAGATGGGAAATTCGGATTGCGCCGCAGATCATTTTTGCCCGTTCCATAAGGTTCCTTCATTTATTGAAAATCAGTTTGGGGCAATTTCGCTCCCAATAACCGACTGTCAATGGGCAATCACGTCCGGCCGATTTTGGCCCAAAAATGGCTTTAAAAGCAGAATTACTTTGCATTTTTGCTCAAATCTAATCAGGCTGCTGTTATTGGATTAAAAACCCTGAACCTAACTTTGAAATCATGAATTGGTATTATGTGAACGCAGCCGGACAACAAGCCGGACCGGTGGATGACGCCGCTTTGGACTCGCTCGCCGCGAGCGGAGCTGTCCATGCCGAAACGCTAGTTTGGACGGAAGGCATGCCCAATTGGCAACCGCATCGCGAAGCCCGTCCCAATGCGCTGAACGTCCCTGCTCCTGCTCTCGCAGGGGCGAGTGCTGGCGCGGGGCCGTCACCAGGGGTTGAAGAGGTGGTTTGCGCGGAATGCGGGGGAGTTTTTCCATCAGCAGATACCATTCGCATCGGCAGTTCGCGCGTGTGCGCCAAATGCAAGCCGGTGTTCGTCCAAAAAATGCGCGAAGGAATGAACGTGGGCGTTGCGGGCGGAGTGGGCGCATTCCGATACGGCGGATTTTGGATACGTTTTGTCGCAAAATTTCTCGATGGCCTCATCATGGGTGTCATCATCGGCATCCCAGGAATGCTCATCATGGGAGCCGTAATGGCCGGCGCGAGAAATAATCCCGCGGCAGTTGGCACCGGTGTCATCATGTTTCAATTGCTTGCGAGCCTTGGCCGCATCGTGTTGCAGGTTCTTTATTCAGGATTCTTCCTTTCGAAATATGGCGCGACGCCTGGGAAAATGGCTTGCGGTCTGAAAGTGGTCACGGCAGAGGGCAGACCGGTCAGCTTCGCACGCGGTTGCGGACGCGGTTTGGCGGAAGTTTTGAGCGGGATGATTTGCTTGATCGGTTACATCATGGCTGCGTTTGATGATGAAAAACAGGCTTTGCACGACCGCATTTGCAACACTCGGGTGATCTATAAATAATAATCCCATCCCGTAACCCATCTGCCCCATGAACACCCCGCTGGTCTCTTGCAGCAATTGCATGACACCCCTGATGGGTGATGTGTTCAACCGTTCCGATTTGACGCCCTGCCCCGCCTGCGGTCGATTGCTGCAAGTCGAGATCTTCCCGGCGCTGTTTCGCCGCATTGAGGCCGGACGCGAAGGCGAAGCCGTCATCGAGGAAACCGAATCAAGCTGTTTTTATCATCCGCAGAAAAAGGCGGTGCTGCCGTGCGATGCCTGCGGGCGTTTTCTTTGTGCGCTCTGCGATTGCGAAGTCAGCGGACGGCATCTTTGCCCCGCCTGCATCGAAATAGGCGTGACAAAGGGCAAGATGCAAAACCTGGAGAATCATCGCACACTGTACGACAGCCTCGCACTTACACTGGCGATTGTCCCGACGCTGCTGGTGTTCGGCGCATGCTTCACGATTTTCACTTCGCCGCTTGCCATTTATCTTGCCATCCGCCATTGGAACACGCCCACCAGCATCGTGCGCAGGACCAAGGCCCGCCATGTTCTCGCGATTGTTTTTGGCGTCACCACGCTTGCAGGTTGGATCGCTTACGTCGTCTTTATGCGATATACTGTCACACACAGTACGCCAGTGCGCCGATAACCCATGCCGACCGAAACCAAAAAATATCGCCGCATGCCCGGAACGGGAATGGGTTACGCCCTGCGCTCGACGCTCTGGCTCGGTGAAGACCATCTGCTGAGCATTCGTTCGTCCGGCTACTCCGAAGATTACAAACGCTTTTACTTTGGCGACATTCAAGCGATTGTCATCCGCCAAACGCAAACCGGCCGCATCATCAACGGTGTTCTCTCCGCGTTCGCAGTCGTCAGTTTGATGGCAGCACTGACGACTTCCGCGGGAGTAAATATTTTCTGGTACATTGTCACTGGGGTTTTCGTCTCCTTTCTTCTTCTCAACACGCTTTTGGGACCGACTTGCGTGACTCATCTGCGCACCGCCGTCCAAAGCGAAGACCTGCAATCGTTGCGGCGGTTGCATCGCGCGCGAAAGGTCCTCGCGCGCATGCGTCCATTGATTGCTAGGGCGCAAGGCCAGCTTTCCCCTGCAGAAATTCCGGCACGGATGACCGAATTGGCGAAACCACCCGTTCAAAGCACGCCCGCGGCAACCACGGCGACTGCACCCGATGCTCATGCCGCAGCGCCAACAACGGCCACTCAACCCTCCGCGCCACAGTCGCAATGAAAAGTTTGCCCACACTAACGCACCAGCGCTGTTTCAACCATTCGCAGCGCGAAGCCGCGGCGCGTTGCGTCGAGTGCCGGCAGTTCTTTTGCCGCGAATGCGTCACCGAACACGATGACCGTTTGATTTGCGCCTCGTGCCTGCGCAAGCTTGCCAAACCACCATTGACACAACGGCGCGGTTTCGTCGGTTTCGTGCGCGTTGTGCAATGCGTTTTCAGTGTCGTGCTGCTCTGGTTTTTCTTTTATTTCGTCGGGGAAATGCTGCTTTCCATCCCCACTTCCGTTCACGAGAAAACGCTTTGGCATGTGAAATGGCTCGATAGCGAATGAAACTGAATCGTCGTAAACTTGGCCGCAAGCCGATGGAACTGATCGAGGAGGCAGTCCATTTGCTGCGCATGAGTGGAACGGCATCGCTGGCGGCTTATTACATCGGAACGCTGCCGTTCGTGCTTGCGTTTTTGTATTTTTGGGGTGAGATGAGCCGCAGCCCCTTCGCCAACACCGAATTGCCCGGTGCAGCGCTGGGCCT
>DASRBR010000199.1:0-4219 GCA_035653495.1 Verrucomicrobiia bacterium | reverse complement strand
TGAACAAGGTTGAATTGAAATTTCCCACGAACGCCAGGATGGAACTGTGTTCAACACCGCGCCCGTACTGCCACCAAATCCAATCTTCCGGCTGCGGGCCGTACAATCCTTTTGAACCCGGTGCGGGGAACGTATCGGCGTAATCCTGATGATAGAGATTGAAGGCGAGGCCAAGCTGGTGCAGATCGTTGCCGCATTGGGTTTGCCGCGCCTTGTCCTTCGCCTTGGCCAGGGCGGGAAATAACAAAGCCGCGAGTATGGCAATGATTGCGATGACCACCAGCAACTCAAGCAGGGAAAATGCCTCCCGAAAATGTCTGGAGCCGCTTTTTGGCAACGACCTCTTCATGGTGCGCTGAGCATAGGCGTTCCAATTACCGGCCGCAAGGCTCGATGGGTGCACATCTCGACACTGTTCTTAAAGAGGAAATATGGTTCAGCATGAAGAGGCGACTGGAAAGTCGCCTGAACCCGCAGGCTGGAAAGCCTGCGCCACGTAGCGCACACTTTCGAGTGTGCGGGTTCTGGGGACTTTCCAGTCCCCAGTTTGAGAACAGTGTCAAGACGCGCGCGCTTGAACGGACTGCTGAAGAAAAGCGGCGGAAAATTTACATTTTCAGTACCTATTTCGCGGCTTCGAGCTTGACCGTTTGCGCTTCAGTTTTTGCGGCTTCGAGGTCGTGTTGGAAAACGGGATTGGACATCATTTCGCGCACGATGGCCTTTCCCAAAACACGGCCCGCATAAACATCCGTAGGGAAATGCATGCCGATCAGCACGCGGTCCCAACCAATGTTCCGGCCGATTTCAAGGATGGCCTCTTTTTTGTCCGGAAAAATCTCCGCGAGCACCAGCGCATAGACTGTCCCGCGCGTCGAATGGCCGCTTGGATAGCTGGAGCTTTTTTCCTTCATGTCCATTGCAAGTTCCGGGTCCACTTGATATGGCCGCAGCCGTTTCCAATGGTCCTTGGAGATGTTGATGGCGTCGCCGATTTCTGCCTTCACTTTTTTCATCAACGCCTCGGTCTTCGGATATTTGCCCGATTCAAAAACCGGCCCGATCGCGGGCTCAAAAATGGAAAATGAAAGGGCCGCATCTTTTTTGGCGCGCGCCAGTTCCTCCGGCGTGCGTCCCCTGAAGACCGCGCGCGTTTCCTGCAAATCCGCCGCAGCTTCTTCGGAACCGGCGACAGGTGGTGGCGCGAGCAACGCGATGCCATCCGGTTTGCCGACGGCCAGATAACGGTCTTCAGCAAACAGCGAGCACGGCGCTGCCACTTGCAACAAGACAAGCGCGCCGAGCAACGCGCCGGCAAAAGCGCGCCGGGACATCTTGTAATTGGAATTAAGCGAAATTGCTGGCAGTTGGTCTTTCATTTTCATCCCTGCTTATTTAGCAGGGCAAGTGAACGAAAGCCAGATTTTCGTAATGTTGCTCGCCCTCACCCCGCCCTCTCCCCCAGGAGAGGGTGAACCACTCTACTCCGCTCGAACCGGTTTTCCGCCCTTGGATGAATTGAACATGGTGATTAAAACAAAGGCGTCGAAAATTCTTCGCGATGAGGAAAACGTTCTCCTTCTCCCGGGGGAGAAGGTCGGATGAGGGCGAGCGTAAAATGTCCCTTCGCCGGCATAGGAATAAAAAAGCGAAGACGCGGAGAAATGAATCTCCGCGTCTTCACGCCTGTGAGTGAGCTTGATGCTTACGCTATGGCTTTGGCCATGATGTTTGTTTCGATGATGCCCTTGGCGACGGCGTGACGGGTCAGGCCGGCGATGTCGTGGATGTTGAGCTTGTTCATCAGTTGCTGGCGATGTTTTTCAACCGTCTTGATGCTGATGCACAATTCCGCGGCGATCTGCTTGTTCGGCTTGCCCTCGGCAATGAGTTGCAAAACCTCGGCTTCGCGCGAAGTGAGAGTGTGCGTGCGCGGCTTGGCGGGCTGGCCGCTGATGAAGGCTTCGCGATAATGGTCGCGCAACCGCTTGGCGATGGATGGGCTGAAATAGGCGTTGCCCCGGTGCGCTTCGCGGATGGCCTTGAGCAAATCGTTCGCGGCGGTTTGTTTCACGAGATAACCGGCAGCGCCGGCTTCGGTCAATTGCTGCACGTATTCGTCGTCGCTGTAGGTGGAAAGGACCAGCACCTTGGCGGTGGGGACCTGGCTGGTGATCTGCCGCGTCGCTTCCAAGCCGTTGAGTAGCGGCATCGCGATGTCCATCACCACCACGTCAGGAAGCAGCCGCTTGGCCATCTGCACTGCCTGGCGCCCGGTATCGGCCTCGCCAACGATTTCAATGTCTTCTTCGGTGGTGAACAATGCGCGCAAGCCCTGACGAACCACGTTATGGTCGTCAGCCAACAAAACTTTGATTTTTTGCATATTTAGTGACGGATGGACTGACATTCGGCCTTTATTAAAACCCGAAAGTTTGGAGAACATGGACGAGACGCCAGAAGATTTCGCGCGTTTGATTCTTCGGGCAAATCAACTGAAACACTGTGCGCGTGACTCTTCATCGGGATACTCATCTACGGGGTGAATAAACACTCAAATGGGTATTTTCTCCATGGGGAAAAGACCCACTTATTGCCTGGCGGGTATATTTCCCCACCAACTCCACCCCGATTACGTGAGTTTCGGGAGGGTTTCGGTCGGCGCGTGAAGGGGCGGTTGAGTGGGCGTTTTGTCCACGCCGGACCAAAGATGGTTGATCACATAAAGCAATACGCTGCCGCTCACAATGAAAACGCCGGTCAAAATTGTCGCCAGGGACATTCGTCCATAGAGATAATTCCCGATGGCAAAAAGGGCCGACCAAATCACCGCGCAACCGGATATCCACCCCAAGGTCTCCAGCCGCATATTATCGCCGTGCAGCGCAGCTTCAGAAGCGCTCACGCCGGCTTCCCTGCGGATTCTCGCCCAACCCGGCCCGGCAGGATGCACTTTTTTATAAAATGCGATCAACTGCCCGCGTTCGGTTGGCGCGGTCACAAAAGCAGCAATGACCCAGCAAACCGTGGTGAAACCGACTTCATACAAAATCGTTTCTGCGAACGGCAATGCGTGGCCTCTCATTTTGAGCACAAAGAAAATGACTGAGATGACAAACGAACTGACCATCGCCACGACTTCGCACCAGGCGTTGATGCGCCACCAAAACCAGCGCAGCAGATAAAGCAAGCCGGTTCCTGCGCCGATGGAGAGCAGCACTTCAAAAGCGTCCTGCGCCGAGCGCAGATTTACGCTCAAAAGCGCCGCCAGCACGTAAAGTCCCACGGTGCAAAAGCGGCCCACATTCACATAATGCCGCTCTTTTTTATCGCCCGCGATGAAACGCCGGTAAAAATCGTGCACCAAATAAGATGAACCCCAATTCAAGTGCGTCAGGATGGTTGAGGAATTCGCCGCAATCAGTCCGCCGACCATCAGGCCCACAAACCCGGCGGGCAAAAATTTCAGCATTGCGGGAAATGCGCTGTCATGGCCGATCAGGTTGGGGTCTGCATTTGGGAAGGCTGCCTTGATGTCACTCAAAGTCGGAAAGATAATGATGGAACAAAGCGCGGTTATAATCCACGGCCAGGGGCGGACGACATAATGCGCCAAGTTGAAAAAAAGCGTTCCGCCGAGCGAATCTTTTTCCGATTTGGACGCCAGCATGCGTTGGGCGATGTAGCTGCCGCCGCCCGGTTCGGCACCGGGATACCAGTTCGCCCACCAACTCACGGCAATGGGCAGGATGAAAATCATCAATGCCAGTTCGTGCATCGAAAAATTGGGCAAGAGGTCGAGCACGGGTTGTCCGTGACCGTTGATGGCCGAAAGCACCGGTTGCGCGCCTTCCTTGTAATTGACCTGTTGCGAGCCGAGGATTTCCACCAGCTTGCGCAAGCCCGCATAGGCGCTTTCTCCCACGCCGGTGCGGCGCGCAACTTCTTTCAATGCAAAAAACGCCGCGGCGACGACTGCCGTCATCTTGATGAAGAACTGCACCATGTCGATCACCAGCACGCCCCATAATCCCGAGTGCGCCGCAAACACCACGTTGAGCGCGCCGCAGATGAGGATCGTCTGCCACGGGTGCAAACCGAAAAGGATGTTGGCGATCTTGCATGCCGCAAGAGTGACCGTGCCCATGATGAAGCAGTTGAAGAAAAGCCCGAGATAAACCGCGCGAAAACCGCGCACCACGCCTGCCGCCTTGCCGGA
>DASRBR010000198.1:0-3922 GCA_035653495.1 Verrucomicrobiia bacterium | reverse complement strand
CTTGGTAGGTTGCCAAACGTTTTTCAAATGAGGACTCTCTTTTTTAGGCAGACCGTCCCCACGGTGTCAGGGGGGTGGGGGGCGAAATCTGACCGGGCCATGGATTTTATCCGCCGCGTTTCACGCAGCCGGTTTTTTGGATTTTCCGATCTCTGCTAGTCCGTCCAAATACATGGCAAGACAGAGCCAGTGGTTTGCCCGCATGAACGTTGGAAAACGCCCGTAAAGCTCATGCAAAGCGACCGTAAGCGGTGAGCAAACGGTAAAAATTGACCATTGAAACCGGCGCGAACTGCTATACATTTTCGCATATTTCACCGCTCGCGTGGGGGGTGTCCGCGAAAACGCGAGAGTCATCCGCGCGTGCGCGAGCCATGTATCTGTCGGTCTGACGCCACTCGATTCCAAACTTTTCCCTGAAAGTCCGATGGATTTTACTTTTGGAAAAGCCGCAGAACATCAAAACGGCAGCGGCTCCGATTCGTTGTTCGATTTGTGAACGAGTGGCCTTGGTATATGGCTTGCACTGGCCTTTGCGGATCACGGCTTCTGTTGTCACTCCCAAAGATAGCATGGCCCCCATAGGACGAGCCGGAAAAACATACGCGAGGCGGATTTGGAGTGGAATGCCCAACCCAATTCCGCCCCATTGGAGAGCCATTTTCTCATCCAGCCAGTGATAGCTCCCGCTGCTGTCTCGTTTCAACGCTTACGACCGAGAGGCTCCACTTAGGGTGTCTATCACGCGCGCAATCTCCTGTAGAGGCAGGGAGAGCACTTCTTCCGGTTCCAGATCGTCTCGCATTTGTTCCAACGCTGATGCTTGGATTCTTGGCTCCGCGCTCCAATCCATGAGCACCTTTCCCTCCGCGCTGTCGTGTTCCAGCGGTTCGTGCTTCGACAGGGGCGCGTACGTCAGGTCCAGCAGGTGCATTAACATCGGGTCCTGGGCGTTCCCGTCCTGCAACAACCGTTGTAGCGCCGCCTGATTGAGCGGGTCTTGGTTGAGTTTCTGAACCTGTTCCAGAATTTGTTGTCGGTCACTCATGCCGTACGGGTTCCGTACTTGTGCGACAATTTGGTTTCTCCCGCAACTATTTTTTCAATTTTCAAGGGCGAAACAGTGCAGGCGGGAGAATCTTTTGGCTTGGCTTAACCCCACGTAAATCGGTAGCGTTTCTCACACCGAGCCATTAGCAGAAAGGGTGACGCTTGCCACGAATTTTCGATAATATTGAATCGGAATTGCTGCCCGCCTTGGAGCAGACGCTTCTGACATCTGAACGCGCGGATTTTTGCGTGGGATACTTCAATTTGCGGGGCTGGAAGAAACTTGATTCCTACGTCGAGAAGTGGGCTGGAGGAACAGACCATCAATGCCGTTTGCTTATAGGGATGCAGCGGCTCCCCCAAGACGAACTGCGCCAATGTCTCAGCCTTGTTCGCAGCGACGAGCAGATGGACAACCAAACTGCCGTCCGGCTCAAGCGCAAACTGGCTGAGGAATTTCGGAACCAGTTGATGCTTGGCACTCCTTCTGATGCCGATGAAGCCGGGCTTCTGCGTCTTGCTGCTCAGTTAAAATCCGGCAAGCTGGTGGTAAAGCTATATCTCCGTCACACGCTGCACGCGAAATTGTATCTCTGTTTTCGCAACGATTTCAACAATCCCCGCATTGGATATGTGGGTAGCAGCAATCTTACGCTCTCCGGGCTTTCTCAGCAGGGCGAATTGAATGTGGACGTGCTTGACCACGATGCAACGACGAAACTTGCAAAATGGTTCGAGGATCGCTGGCAGGACAAATGGTGTCTGGACATCACGCAGGAACTCATTCAGGCCATTGAAGAAAGTTGGGCGCGTGCCGAACTTATCAAGCCGTATTTGGTTTATGTGAAAATGGCTTATCATCTGGCCGAAGAAGCACGCGCCGGACTTTCAGAGTTTTCCGTGCCCGCTGATTTTCGGGACACGCTTTTTGATTTTCAAACTGCTGCCGTCAAAATTGCGGCGCGGCATTTGGAAAAGCGCGGCGGTGTCATCATCGGCGATGTCGTTGGCTTGGGCAAAACGCTCATGGCGACGGCGCTTGCCCGCGTCTTCCAAGACCCACCTCATTCGTTGGAAACGCTGATCATTTGTCCAAAGAACCTGGTCAGCATGTGGGAGGACCACGCTGCGCGTTTTCGATTGCTGGCGAAAGTCGTGCCTCTTTCCAAGGTACGCAATCAGTTGCCTGAACTGCGCCGGTACCGAATCGTTCTGCTGGACGAAAGCCATAATCTTCGCAACCGCGAAGGGCGCACCTATTCCGTGGTCCGCGATTACATCCAGCGCAACGACTCACGCTGCATCCTGCTTTCCGCAACCCCGTACAACAAAGCCTACCTCGACCTTGCAAATCAAATCCGACTTTTCCTGGATGCGGACAAGCCGCTGGGCCTTCGTCCCGAAGAATACATCCGGCAGGAATGCGACAACCGCGTTGAAGAATTCACGCGCCGCCATCAATGCCCCGTAAACTGCCTCGCCGCATTTGAAAAAAGCCTTCACGCTGATGACTGGCGCGAATTGATGCGCTTGTTCATGGTCCGCCGCACCCGCTCGTTCATTCAACGAAACTACGCATTCACCGTCTGCCCGAAATGCAACGGCACCATTGACCCCCGCGCCGCCAAGTGTTCCGATTGCGGTGAATCGAAGCCGTCCGAGGGACGGCAATTTCTCGTAGTGGAGGACGGCTCGCGCTTTTACTTCCCGAAGCGCAAGCCTTGCACGCTCAAATTTCGAATCAAGGATAACGACCCGGATGACCAATACGCCCGGCTGTATTCGAATCAAGTGGTGGACACGATCAAACTGCTCTATCTGCCGCGTTACGGCTTGGCGAATTACGTCCATCCCCCGCTTGACCAACCGCCTTCACAGGACGAAGCAAAGGTTCTGGACAATCTTTCACGCGCCGGGAAACGGCTGATCGGTTTTTGCCGCATCAATCTTTTCAAACGCCTCGAAAGCAGCGGTTGCGCTTTCCTCCAATCCATCCAGCGCCACATCCTCCGCAACTTCATCTATCTTCATGCGATTGAATCAGGGCAGGCTTTGCCCATTGGAACGCAAGATGCCGCTTTGTTCGACACACGGTCGGACGATGCGGACGACGACGCCACTTCCGCGCCGGACGATTTTTTTGATGGAGAAATCGAATCTAACAGGCATACTGTCAATCTCGATGGCTGCAAATGGCTCGAAGATTTCCGCAAGCAAGCCATCGCCGGTTACGATTTTCTCCGCGAGCATTATCAAAAGCGTTTCGACTGGCTCCGATCAAATCTTTTTGTGGAGGACCTCGCGAAGCATTTGACGCATGACATCGGCCTGTTGTTTTCAGTTTTGCAAATGGCCGGTGACTGGAAACCGGAAAAGGATGCCAAGCTCGCAGAATTGCATAAACTGATCACCAAAAAACACCGGAACGAAAAGATTCTTATTTTCAGCCAGTTTGCCGATACGGTGGATTATTTGCGTGCTGAATTGAAGAATCTTGGCGTCAAAGAACATGCCGGTGTGACCGGCGACGCCGAGGACCCTTCGAAGTACGCCCGGCGATTCAGTCCGGTCAGCAATCGTTGCCGTGAGAAAATTGCTCCTTCCGACGAACTGCGCGTGCTGGTAGCCACTGACGTTTTGAGTGAAGGCCAGAACCTCCAAGACGCCGCTATCGTGGTTAATTATGACCTGCCATGGGCCATCATCCGTTTGATCCAACGCGCTGGTCGTGTGGACCGAATCGGTCAGCGTTCTGATGAAATTTTGTGCTACTCATTCCTGCCCGCCGATGGCGTCGAACGGCTCATTCGGCTTCGTTCACGTGTGCGTCAACGGTTGCAGGAAAATGCTGAGGTAGTTGGCACCGATGAAA
>DASRBR010000197.1:0-4045 GCA_035653495.1 Verrucomicrobiia bacterium | reverse complement strand
TGATGTCCGTCACCGCGAGCATCTGGCGTATGTTGGCGAGAATGTTTGTGTGCGAAAGTTCGACGCCTTTGGGCACACCTTCCGAACCGCTGGTGAAGAGGATGACCGCAGATTGCGGGGCAGGGGAGGGGAGCGCTGTTTTTTGGGGAGCCAACGAACGCGGGTTGAAAGTCACACGCAACAACGAAAGGAATTTTTGGGGGCCGGAAATCTGTTTGCCGAGGTCTTCGAGATAGACGAATTGCACGCCGGCATCGGTGAGCGGCTCGACTTTCAATCGTGCCCGTTCCAGAAATGCTCGCGAAGTGATGATTTGTTTCAGCCCGGCCAATTGCGAGCAAGTCACCATCGTCGGAATGCCAGTGGAAAAGTTCAGGATGGCCGGGACTTTCCCCAAACGCCACAAGCTCAGCAAAATCACCGGCACGGCGCTCACGTTGGGCATCAGCACGCCCACACGAGCGCCACTTGCTGTCAGGGCGTGTTGCAACGGACGCGAAAGCGCATCCGTTCCGGCGAGGAGCCTGCGGTACGTCAGCGGCTTGCGCGAAACATCTTCGAGGATGTATTGCCACTGACGTTTCCGCGCGATGTCCGCGATTGCCGAAAGCACATTGTTGGCGCCGAATTCCATTTCGACATTGAATTGCAGATTCACCAGTTGATCGCGCAGCCAGAGGGTCAATTTTTGCCGTGCTTGCACGGTGCTGACGTTCTCGATCTTCGGCGGCGTGAGGATTTCGCTGAAATGCGCGGTCACGGTAGGGAACCATTTTTTTGGCGCAGGACTCGGAGACAAAGGCAGGTTTTGCGCGCCGCGAAGATAGCAGGTGATGACCTTGGCATTGGTTTTATGCAGCAGAAAACCAGTCCCTTCGAAAAGCTTCATCAAGGTGCCGGTGCGCGAGAGGCGGCCCTCCGCGAACAGCACCAAACGACCGTTGGCCTGCAGATGCTCGGCCATGCGTTTCACAGCGTACGGCGAATTGGTGTCAATCGGGAATGTGCGCCGATTGAGCATGATTTTGCGATGCACCCAGCTCGTCTCGGCGGTGACGCTGGAAACGACGAATTTCCAGTCGGGATCGAGGCACGCGCCCACGAACAGCCAGTCGAACCACGAAGTGTGATTGGGGATCAACAACACCGGTCCGGGCGTCTTGAGCACCTCTGTGTTGTAACCACGGAAGCGAAACAACAGTCGCAATATGAATCGAACGATGGCAGTCATGATGGTTTGGGGTGCTCTTTTGATTTGGTGAAAGAACAGAAAATAAACCAGCAAATAGCGAGCGAGGTGATTACAACGGCAAAAGAGGCTACGAACCGGTCCCATGGCAGTCTGCCGTGGCTTACGGGAACAAGCGTTGCGGAAAGAGAAGCTTCCTCGCCCGGCATGGGCGCTGTTGCAAGCAAGCGACCAGTTCCATCCACAAACTGTGAAATGCCGGAGCTCGCCAACCGAAAAATGGGAAGGCCGTATTCCGCGTTGCGAGTTGGAGCCACACGCGCGTGTAATTCATGCTGATGCAATCCCCAATCTGCGACATCCATCGTCGGCACAATGATTGCCTGCGCGCCCATTCGGACGAGCACGTCGGTGACGCGTGTATAACTCAAATCGTAACAGATGCAGAAACCGATTTTTCCCCAAGGCGATTTCCAGAGTTCCTGTTTTTTTGCCGGAAGGCCGTCTTTAAAAAATTGGATCGGCACACGTTTTCCCTGTCGGAAAACAATTTCTCCGTCCGGACCGATGACAAAAGCAGTATCGTAGTAATTGGAATTCGGAGCAGGATCTTCTGCGCCGATCACAAGATAACGATGGTTTTTCCTGCACCAGTTTTTCACCTTCTCCGGCACCGGCTCTGTCAATGTATATTCGCTGAGAAGCAGCAGTTGGGCTTCTGGAAATTGCTTCGCCAGTTTGTCGAGGTTCCAGAGCACTTGCTGCTCGGACGGAAATTCCAACTGCACCCCTGCCACTTGCACTCCGTTTTTTGTAGGAGCCGGATGGTCGGCGGAATGATCCCTATTGTTGGTTACGTTGAGGGAAATTGCGAACAACGCGAGCAAGGCGACGTTCACTGTAATGGCTTGTTTTCGTTTCGGCAAAGAGGTTGCCGCGATGACCAGCACAAGCACAAAGCCTATGCCATACATGCCGGTGAACCGGACCGGGAAACCGCTCGCGTTTTGAGCGAACGCGTAGCCAACGTTCAGCCAAGAGAAGCGGAGGTAGTAAAGTTCGCTACGAAAATATTCCAATCCTGTCCAAAGAAATGGTATCAGCAAAACTCCCCAAACATCGCCAAAACGCCGTCGCGCCTGGTTGCCCAGCAGAACAAAAAGTCCCAGCCAAAAGGCGAGCACAGACCACAAAGCAATGGCTGCGGGGCCAAAGATGGTCCAAAGGAATGCCGATTGCGGCGCGTAGCACAATATCCCGGTGGCAAACGCCAAATATAATGCCTTGCGCCATGTTTCCAGCCGCGTGAGTTGAAATAAACACCAAATATAAATCCCAATCAAAAAGCTGCAGGATGAAAATGTGTAAGCCAGTTGGAACGCGAGAACCGCCACGACCATCAACAAAGCCGTTTGTTTCCATGTCAAAGCAGCCCGCATCCCGGTGGCTGCGATTGGTTGCGCAACTGGATCGTCGTTTTTTTCGACTGCGATTTCCCTGTTCATTTGGGCTCGTTGCTTTCTGTAGCAATCTTTGTCGCGTTGTCGCTGATGCTCTGCAAATCCGTCACGATTTGTTCAGCGCGTTCTTCGGTGATGCCGTTCCAGACGACTTCGGCGGCCCGGAAGTAATGCGGCTGGATGGCCATCACCAATTTTTTCCCCTCGGGGGTCAGCACGACATTGAAGGCGCGCCGGTCGCCGGGGATTTCTTTTCGCCGCACCAAGCCGCGCGCCTCGAGGCGGTCCACAAGACCGGTGATGTTCGAACGGTGCATGATCAACTGGCGGCTCAACGAAATCTGCGTGCAGCCCTCCGGCTGCTCATAAAGGAGATTGAGAACATTGAACTGGCTGGGGCTGAGGTCCCAACGGGCGAAGAACACGCGGCTGGAATTCCACAACGTTTCCGCTGTTCGCAGCAGTTCAATCAACGCCTGATAGCGCGGACCTGGAGCGCATGGCTGACCTTTCACGGAAAACAGTTTAATAATAGATTGTTTATATGTCAACAAATAATCTTTCAGGGCAGAATTTTGGATCTTCGGCTCATTTGTGAACTTGCGTATGAAGTCACCTTTAAAGCTTGTAATGTGTAAAGGGGCAATTGGCACTTCTTGACGCGTTGTGCCGCAATGGATAACGTTGCTTGTGAAAAAAGTAACAATGTCGGCATGAGAGAAAACAAATGACGACGGAACACGAGCCCTACCTGCTGATTACGGTCTTTGTCATAGCGGCGCTGGGCTTTGCCATTTCACCGCTTTTTCTTGCCTGGCTTTGGTCAAAATTCTTTTCTCCCAAAAAACCGGGCCCGCAGAAGAACGCGATTTATGAATGCGGCCTTGAATCAAAAGGCGACGCGTGGGTGCAATTTCGTTCCGAATATTACCTTTACGCCATCATTTTCCTGATATTCGACGTTGAAACGATTTTTCTTCTGCCATTTGCGGTCGCTTTTACCGGACTGCCGGTTGGGGCATTTATCGCAATGATGGTTTTTCTTTTGTTGCTGGTCGAAGGGCTTGTCTGGGCCTGGCGAAAGGGAGTTTTGAAATGGTCATGAAATCTGCCAACTCCTGATGCCATGGACGAAGGACTGCGCAACGAACTCAGCAAACAAGGCATCTTCACCACGAAGCTGGCGGACTTGTATAATTGGGGGCGCAAAAATTCAGTCTGGCCGTTGCAATTCGGGCTTGCCTGCTGCGCGATTGAAATGATCGCGACGACGATGTCGCGATTCGATCTCGCCCGCTTCGGCGCGGAAGTCTTCCGGCCCTCGCCCCGACAAGCAGACTTGATGATTGTTGCCGGAACGGTGACCAAGAAAATGGCGCCGCAAGTCGTCCGGCTT
>DASRBR010000196.1:0-2656 GCA_035653495.1 Verrucomicrobiia bacterium | reverse complement strand
ATCTTTCCACCAGGGCCAATTGGCAACGTCGCTGCGCGATTTGTCCAACAGCGTGAGCGTGCTCGGCGGGATGATTGCGGATTTGAAGGTCCGGAGTGGCAGGCAGGATTACAAGGCGGAGGTGGAACGGCAACTTGCAGGTGTCACCACATCGGTCGCGGGTTTGACCAACGCCTTGCTCGAATTCAAACCCACAGCCATGGAAATGGAAATGAAAGACAACCTCGCCTTTGTCAAAAGCCGGCTCGCGAGCGCCAGGGCGCAGCCAGTTTGGTTTGATTATGCGTTGCTGGGATTGCTGACGGTTTCGTTGGGACTTTCGGGATGGGTGCTGGCCACTTCGCGCGGTCAACTCGCGTTCTTGAAACATAAAACGCGCGAGACGCGGGAATTGCTGCTGCGCTTCGGCGCGCAGATGGAAGGGCGCGTCAAGAGCATGGAAGGCAGCAGCGTCGCGGTGCAAAATTCCGCGCATGAAGTGAATGATTTTCTCAACCGCGTCGAGTCCATGGTGCACAAGCAATTCGAAACGATCGCGCAGCAGTTGAATTCCACGCAGGTGAACGAATTGGCGCGCGGCGCGGCATCCACAGCCGAACAGATGGCGCGAGTGCGTTCTGAAACTGTGGAACTGCAAAAATTTATCGGCGGCCTCCATCAATCCACGCAACGATGGGTCGCTGATTTTGAAAAACAAACCGGCCGAACACTCGAAAAAATCAAAGACGATATGCATGCGCTGGAAAATCTTCTTTGGCCCGCGCCCTTCCGGGACGGGAAGCTCGGCGAATCGCGCGAAAGGATCCGGGAGCGCGCGACCGCCGGGGACAAATCGGCCCTTGCGCTTGTGCTGGGCATGGGTGAATTGCAATTGGCCCTCGCTTCGCGCGACGGCAACACCGCCCCAATGGTCCAGGCGCTCGACCGCCTCGGCTTGCTCGCGTACCGGTTCTGGAAGGGAGAGCCGGGCGCTTCGGTCGAATCCACGTTCGAGCACGCCCAGGAATGGGGCTCGGAGATAAACAAATTTCTCGGTGAAAAAGGCGTTCCGCTCCGTGTTCGAATCATCATGCCGCGCGCCGGATTCGACATGGCGACGATGCTCCCGGAACATTCCGCCACTGGCACAACGACCCGCGTTCGGGAGCCGTTGTCGTGGGTGATCGTCGCAAAAGATGACGAACAACCTTCCAGGGTCCTTGTCACCGGAAAAGTGATCACAGAATGACCAGCGATTTTTAGAAATTCAAAACAATCAACACCTGCCGCACATGGAAACCACAGTAGTCATGCCCATTGAACCCAAGGAACAAGCGAAGCCGGTCACTCCACCCGCCGCCGCAACGCCCGCGCCTTCGGACGCGACGTTCGTTCGCAAGCTGGACCATCCTTATTTCGAGCTGCGCACGCCGGACGCGCAGACCAATTCTTATCTCGAAGGCAATGCCCGCAAAATGCTCACGGCCGACCAGGAGAAACTGCACGTCTTTCTTGCTGATGCCCGGCTTGTCATGGACCAGAACACCACGCCGCGCAAACGCAGCGTTCATTACAAGCTTGATCCGGAGATATATAAGAACGTTCGCCAGATGGATGCGCTTCCGCCCAGCGAATTCGCGGCCTTCGAGGAAGCTGCCAAGGATTTTTACGACAAGGCCGCGCCGGACCGCAAAGACGTTCATCCCTATGAAACTTTTCTGCGGCTCAACTTCCGCCTGCCCGATCCCGAAAAAGAACCCGACGCGTATTTGGTTTACGGCGAAGCTTTCGAACGGCGCCTGCTCATCCTTTGGGGTTGCGAAAAGGAAAAAGATTCGTCGCTGCCGCTGGCCAAGCATCCGGTCATCCGCCTGCGAAAACCTGACGCGAGTGTCCTCGACAAACTGCGCGCAAAAGTCATCACCTGGGCGCAGATGCAGAAGGATGTCCTGTTGCTCCTCGCCAAAACGCGCGAACCGCTTTTGCGTTTCCTTGCCCAACCGGTCCACGACGAGAAGGGCGAGTTCAAAGGCGTGAAGATCGGCGAAGTCGCCTTGTCCGCGGATAAACTGCGCCCGCTTCGTTATTTGCTCCCACCGGAGATGAAGGCGTTTTACAAGGCGTGCCAGGATTTCTACGCCCGCGCTGCGACGGCAACCTCGCCTTACGAAAAAGAGTTGCGGACGAATTTTCAACTGCCTGATCCCGATAAAATGCCCGAGGCGTTTCGCGTCCACGGGCCGATGAATAAGCCGCGCCTGGTCATTTTGTGCGACGGTTCGGCGCGCCGCGAGCAAACACTTTGGCTCACGCCCGCGCCGGAGCAGAACATTCCTCCCATGCCGCCCATCACGCCCGAGGAAGAATTGCTCGGAAAAAAACCCGTCCCGCCGCTGACGTTGACGGACAAGTTGCAGCGTCGCACGATTCCGTTCGCAAAGATTTTCACTGTGGCAGGAACCATCATTGCGCTGCCTTTTGTCATGGCATTTATGGTCTGGCTGGCGCTGGACAAATCGCCACCGCGTCCCTTGCGCGAAATCGTTCCGGGCAATGACGCTACTTCGATTCTCGTGCGTTTCAACAAGGCGATTGATCCCGCCTCCGTGCCCATGAGCAAAAATTTTATTCCCAAATCGTTTGTGCTCATGGATTCCAACGGCGTGCCGGTCACCAT
>DASRBR010000195.1:0-6795 GCA_035653495.1 Verrucomicrobiia bacterium | reverse complement strand
TTGGGCAAAGCTTTGAGCAAGGCGCGCCCGGCGGCGGGATACGGCATGGATTGAAGCGCATTGCGAGCGGAAATGGAAAGATCGGCGTTGGTGAGCAACACCGCCAAAGCCGCAAGGGAATGGCTGGTGCCGATGTGCTTGAGCCGCGCGCAGGCATCGCTTTTTTCAGCGAGGGAATTCGTGGGCGAACGCAAAATCTGGATCAGTTGCGATTCTTCGCCTTCGCCGGCGCGGCAAACGTCTGCCAGCAATCCGGCCAGGAAGATGCAGGCGAGCAATAAGAAAACTGTTGTTCGTTTCATGATGCAAACAAGTTGTTCGCGGTCAGGTGATCCATGGAGCGCGTTTGGCGAAGGACATCATGCGGTTGGCTTCGTCATCATTGATGAACCGCTCGGCCACCGGGTCCCATTTCAACGTTCGCCTGAGTTCCTTGACCATGCCGCCCAAAAGCAGGGCGTTGACGGAATGATGCGCTACGTCTTCGTTGCAAATCGTACGCTGCCGCGTGCGGATGCATTGGACAAAATTGTTGGAATGACCGGTGTTGCGCGGCAGATGGACTTCATTCGGCAAAAGCGGTTCGCGGATGATATCGGCCGGATACGAGACGAGGTTGTCGCGGTCCACGGCGATGCGTCCGTTCGTGCCGACAAAAATTGCCCCGCCCGTTGAACCAATCTTTTCGCCCGGATACGGCCTTCCGTAAACGACAACGCCATTGGCGTATTTGTAGGCCGATTTGTCCTCGTCGATGAACAATTCCACCGGGCCGGTATCGTCGGCATCCGCTGCCCACTGGACGAAATCATAATGATGCTGGCCCCAGTTCCACTCGCCAAAATCGAACCGATAGGCGCTATGGTTGCCATCGTACGGAAACCACGGCAACGGCCCCAGCCAAAGGTCCCAATCGAAACCGTCCGGCACGGGTTCACCTGGCCTGAAAAGCGACGGCCATTTCATGATGCCGCCTTCGCGATACGCATAAATCTCTTTCAACTGGCCGATGCGTCCGCTGCGGACAAATTCGGCCGTCATGCGAAATTTTCCGCCGTATTCGCTGCGTTGCTGCGTGCCGGCCTGGAAAACACGGCCATAACGCTTCACCGTGGCGCGCAAAGCCTGGCTTTCTTCAATCGTTGAGGCGGATGGTTTTTCGCAATAAATGTCCTTCCCAGCGGCAGCCGCCATGCAGCTCATCGGAGAGTGCCAATGCCCGGGCGTTCCGATCAGCACCGCGTCGATGTCCTGGCGGTCCAGCACCTCTCGAAAATCATTGTAAGCCTTGCAGGTATTGTAGTTGGGCTGATTGAAAACTTCGGCATAATGCGCGTTGACCTTTTTTGTCGCTTCTTCGCGGCGGTCACGCAACACATCGCAAACCGCCAGCACCTGGACATCTTTGCGGCCTGCGTAGCCGCCGGCAACATACGTCCATGCGCCGCCGAAAAGATGGCCGCCGGCCTGATGGCCAACGCCGATGAAGCCCATGGTGATGCGTTCGCTCGGCGGAAGCGCGCCGCCGCGGCCAAGAGTCGCTGCCGAAACGATGGACGGCGCGGTCACACCCGCGCCGATGACCGCGGCTGCATCGCGCAAAAAACGTCGCCGCGTGATTTTTGACGGCTCTTTCATAGTTTCATGTTAGACGGATTTTCCCCGACAAAACATTCAAAGCCAAAGGGCATCGAGACATTTCCCGGCGTCAACTCTCGCGTAAGACGCGAATGTGCGCCGTTTTTTTGCCCAATGCTGAATGAGTGGCGTGGACGGTCACCTGCCCCGTGCCGCCGGGCACACTTTTGATCCAGACCGCGCCCGCGCCGCCGCTGTCGGCCAAGTCAAATGGATTGTCGCCAACAATCACCGCCGGGCCGCTAATTTCGAAAGAAACCTTGCCGCTGGCAAAAGCCCGATCGTTTTCATGTTTGTCAGTGACTTTGAAAACCAGCCGCGTCGCGTCCGCGCCATCGCCGAAAATTTCCGGGTCGTCACTGCGCAAATAAAATTTGTCGTGCGCCGCGTCGGCGGAAAAATCTTTTGACAGCGCCCGATGATTGCCCACATACCCGGTAATGCGCAATTCGGGTTTTTCAGCTCCATCCAGGTCGAGGTCGCAAAAGAAGGGCGGATAGGCGAGATGCTCGAACTTTTCGCGGTCGGGTTTTACAGTGGCCAGGTGCTTGCCGCCAACGAAAATTTCAAGGCGATCGCAATTGGAAAAAATCGCCGCGCGTTTGCCCGGCCCTCGCAGTGATTTGGGTCCGAAATCCCAATAAAAATCCGGTTGGATGATGGGGCGCACTTTGGGACTGACTTGCGCCAGATAAAACGCCGCGCCGAGTTTTGGGATGCGAAAAACATCCGCGACGCCGGGGCATTTCACGGCCTTGTAGGGATTCAACAGACTCGCGTATTCAAATCCGCACCAGGCAATCACTCCGCAAAAACGCGGGAATGCTGCGGCTTTGTTGTGCGCTTCGGCGTGATAGACCGCCTGCAGGGTCTGCAAATGAAGGTCGCCGGCTCGCCGATATATATTGTGAAACTCCTTCGCCCCATAGGAAAACTGCCCGACTGTTTCCGCCAGCATGTAAGGAATGCCCGGCAATGGCGGATAAATCCCGACGCTGCCGTCAGGCGCGTTGTGATAATCGTCCATCGCGAAAACGTCCTCGTCCCAACCCGTTTCGCGCGCCTTTCGGGTAGTCATCGAGCCGGAAGTTGCGCGCGTGCCGTCGAGTTCCTTCGCCAATTCGGTGGTTCGTTTATAAAGCGGCGGATCGTTTTTGGATTCATTCACGCGCACGCCCCAAATCACGATTGCCGGATGGTTCCGGTCGCGCAAAATCATGTCGCGCACGTTTTGCACGACGATTTCTTTCCAGGCATCGTCGCCCAGATAACCCCAGCCGGGCGGTTCCTCCCAAACCATCAAGCCCAGCTCATCGCAGGCGTCGAGAAATGCCTCGGTTTGCGGATAATGCGAGCAACGGACGATGTTGCAGTTGAATTGGTGACGCAGGATTTCCGCGTCGCGGCGCATGACGCGCGGCGGCATGGCAAAACCGACATACGGGTAAATCTCGTGCCTGTTCAGACCGAACAACCTCACACGCCTGCCATTGAGAAAAAATCCGTCCGGCGTGAATTTCGCCTCGCGCAAACCGATGCGCGTGTGGTGCTCGTGCATTGACTGGCCATCCAACAGGAGCATTGTGCGAATCCCATAAAGCTGCGGTCTATCCAACTCCCATAGGTTCACTTTGCCGAGATTCGATAACGTGAGTTTAGCTTCGGCGATTCCCGTTTTTTCGAGCTTCACCGATTGTGAAGCCGAAGCGATGCGTTTGTGCCCATCCAGCATCTCGACGCGCAATTCGAGTGGTTTTTCCGGCAGCATCGCCGCATCGAGCGAACAGTTAATTTCAACCGAGCGGTCGGATGAAAGAACGTTAACCGGTTTGGCAAAAACATCGCTGATAAAAATCTGCGGCACAGCGCGAAGTGTCACGCTGCCGGGAATGCCGCCTGCTTCGAGGTAATCCACCGTTCGCGTGCCCTTGGGATTGCCATCGGGAGGTATCGGTTGCCATTTTGCATCGACCACCACGGAAAGGAGGTTGTCGCCGTCTTTTAAAAATTCGGTCACTTCGGGACGGAACGGAAGGTAGCCGCCCAAGTGCTCCGGCAAGGCATGGCCGTTGATGCTCGGTTTCGCACTCGTCATCACGCGATCGAAATCAATGAGCACGCGCCGATTGCGAAATTCCTGCGGAACGTGAAAGTGCCTGCGGTAAATCCAGATGTCCTGCCAGCTTGCCGGGTCCCAGTTTTCCCACGAAAGTTTTGCGACACAATGCGGCAATGTGACGCGCTCAAATGAGGCATCGTTAAAGCCGGGTTGTTCCGCTCCTTCGGTGAATTTTCCACCAAACAGCCAGTCCTGATCCAGAGAGCTCGTCAAACTGGCCGCGCCTCTGACGCGCCTTTCAGACGCGCTGGCGCTGCCAAGAATGGCGCTTGATGCGAGAAATGCCGTTCCAAGGGCGCATGTGCGTACGAAATCTCTGCGGGAAAAGTGTTGCATGTTCTGGTGGCGAAATGTAGCGAATAATTTCGCTTTGTGAAGTAATTTCTTGAAAAGCCTGCTTGGCACCCCCGGTCAAAGTGGATTCGGAGCCATTGTCTTCCGTTGTTCTGCTTCAGAAGTTCTCCTCGCTCAGTTTACGATAAGTAACAGCGCATCTAAATCCGTTTCTGGAATTTAACGAGCCAAAGCCCAGCAAAAAGCGTATTGCAGACCATGTATTCACGAATCGTTTTAAGATTCAAAAGAAACGCAACTTACTTCAGTATTATTTTGTTTTTGGAATAATATTGACTTGCCTTTTTGGAGTGACTAAACCGTTCCCACACAATGAGCCAAAGCAAAAACGATTATGCCTGGGCCGAATTCCTCGATTACATGGAGGGGCTCGACCTGGATGTACTCAGTGTGCGCCAGGCAAAACCCGCGAAAGCTGCAACCATTCCGCAGCATCCGGTTTGGGGTCTTACGGCGGCCATATTGGTGACTTTGGCGGCGCTTTGGTTGGGCAATCTCGATTTTTGGCCATTCTCGATGCACACGGCCAATGGCAAGATTATGCATCCCATTGAGCCGGTGATGATCGCCATTATTTTGGGCATGATCATCAGCAATGTTTGGAAACTGCCCGGCGTGCTTCAGCCTGGAATCAAATTTTCAGTAAAAAAAGTGCTTCCACTGGCAATCGTTCTGCTGGGAGTGCGGTTGAATTTTGGAGACTTGGTTAAACTCGGTTTGACGGGACTGGCGTTGAGTTGCCTGACGACGGTGATTGCGCTCGTGCTGCTCTTGTGGCTGGCAAGATTGATGAAGCTTCCCCACAAACTGGGCCTGCTGCTGGGGGTTGGAACAGCCATTTGCGGCGGGTCAGCAATCGTCGCGACCGCTCCCGTGATTGAAGCCGAAGAAGGGGACGTGGCCTTCAGCCTGGCCACCGTGACCGTGCTCGGGTTGTTGGGAATGTTTTTTCTGCCGTTGATTGGCCATGCTCTGGACCTTGGCTCGAAGCAATTTGGGATTTGGGCCGCGATGTGCATCCATCAGATTCCGCAAGTCATCGCCGCCGGTTATTCTTACTCGCCAGCCAATGCGGATTACAGCACCGTCGCGGGCGATACTGCGACCATTGCCAAACTGGCGCGCGTCTGCCTGCTTGCGCCGATGGTTTTTCTGCTCGGGCTGATGCACGCCCGGAACAAAACACGCGGGCAGAAGGCGACGGGTCAAAAGATCAATTATTTCAAATTGTTTCCAATGTTCCTGTTCGGCTTCATGGCGATGGCGCTCCTCAAGACGCTTGGCCTGATACCGGACATCACTTTTCATTCCAGCCAGGTATTTGGGCCTGGCGACCATCCCTGGTCTTTGAGCAATGCGGCTGAACAGATGTCGAAATTTTGCATTGCGGTCAGCATGGCAGGCGTTGGATTGGAAACGAAATTCAGCGCCATGCGGCAAACCGGCTTGAAACCGTTTGTGGCCAGTTTGATCGCGGTGCTGGTAGTGGCCGTTTTGGTGCTGGCTTTGATCAAGGTCCTTGGCGTATAAAAGGGGGCGTCAACCCGGAGCGGGCGATTCAGGCTGGTTGCCTGCTGTATGTCATTGACATTAAAGAGCAGGACACATTATTCTTTTTAACAAATAATCTCAGAACCATGAAATTGACCCTTGAGCAAATGGCGTCTTTGGAATCGGAGATTCTCAAGCGCGTACGCGCCCGTCCCGGTTTTTCGCGCGTCGCACTGGCGCGCCAACTGCAGATTGCCCCCTCTACCGTCGGAAATTATGTCGGCCGCCTCCTTGCGGAAGGGTTCCTGAGTGAATCGCCCGCCGTCCCGCAAAACGGCGAAGTTGAAGCAGGACGTCCGGCGACGGCGCTGCGTTTGAATCCTGATGGCGGTCATTTCGTGGGTGTGGATTTCGAGGCACGGAATATCATGGCGATGTCGGTAGATTTTTCCGACACGCCTATCAAGCATGTCCATGAGCAAATCGCGGAAACAGACACTGTCCCGCAAATCCTCAAGAAAATCGAATCTGCCATCACTGCTGTTTTGCCGGACAACCAAAGCAAGCTGCTGGCCATTGGCATCGGTGTTCCCGGCCTTGTGGATCCGGCCGAAGGCGTGGCGCTCGATTACAAATACATCCAGAACTGGCGCAATGTGCAGCTCACCGCGCCCGTTGCGGAAAAAT
Source organism: Verrucomicrobiia bacterium (assembly GCA_035653495.1). Lineage (GTDB taxonomy): Bacteria > Verrucomicrobiota > Verrucomicrobiia > Limisphaerales > Pedosphaeraceae > DATAUW01. Next base: position 506 of record DASRBR010000195.1, on the reverse strand, counting down.
TTGGTGTTCCAGTCTATCTGGAAAACACCATCCGCTCGATGGCCCTGGCCGAAATGTGGTTTGGACAGGGGCGCGGCGAACGCGATTTCATTTGCGTCGGCATTCGCAGCGGCATCGGCGCGGGCATCGTCGCGGGCGGACAATTGCAGCGCGGTTCGGCGCATCGCGCGGGTGAAATCGGCCGGTGGCGTTTCCCAAGGCCCAAATCCACGACGTCGCGTCTTTTCCTGGACAACGGCGCATCCGCTCCAGCCGATGTCGAACTGCAGGATGTCGCCTCGGTGCGCGCCATCCTGGGGGCGCTGGAACGCGGGCGCGAAACGAAAATGAAAAGCGTCCTGCCGCCCGAACCCGCTCCGCTGAAGTTCGCGGATGTCGTGCGCGCCGCGCAGCAACGCGACGCGTTGACCACGCAGGTGCTGGGTGTTGCAGCCGAGACGCTCGCGCGGGCGGTCAGCCAATTGGTGCTCACGTTGAATCCGTCAAAGGTGATTTTTGCAGGACCG
>DASRBR010000194.1:0-5291 GCA_035653495.1 Verrucomicrobiia bacterium | reverse complement strand
GGACGGGCCGCTGCTCAAGAAAGCTTTCAGCGCGTTTCTTGCCAATTGGGGGAAGAACTACCGCATCCATCCTGATTTCAAGGTCTTGATCGCCGACATGAACAGCTATCTTTCGGATTTGCGCCTCTGGCTGGAACATGTCGAAATAAGCATCCGGCTGGCTCCCGCCGAAAAAAGGGCGGCGCTGGAACAGGAAGCGCTAGGCGCGTTGCATGACTCCATCGTTGTTTCCATGAACGCCCTATTCGAGAAATTCGAACTGGTCGCCTCCAAGGTCGCGCCGGAGGACAAGCCGGCGCATCGCCACTGGATGCGTCGCCAGGTCCATCCCTTGCTTCTCGCCGCGCCGTTCGCTGATCGCACCTATCACAAGCCCCTCGGTTATGCCGGCGATTATGAGATGGTGAACATGATTCTGCGCAACCCGTACGAGGGAGACTCGCTTTTCGCCAAGGCGTTGAATGCCTGGTACATTTCCCAGCCGCCAGCCGAGGCGCACCGCAATCGCATCAAGTATTTGACCGAGCAGCTCGTCAAGGAAACATTGCGCGCGGTTGCGGGCGGCCGCAAAGCACGGATTTTCAATCTCGGATGCGGACCAGCCGGCGAAGTGCAGCGTTTTCTGGCCCAGTCGGACCTGTGCAACCATGCGGAATTCACGCTGGTGGATTTCAATGATGAAACCCTCGCCTACGCGACCAAGACGCTCAACTCGGTAAAAACGCAACACCACCGTTCAACGGCGATCAACCTGGTAAAAAAATCTGTAGCGCAGATACTCATGGGCCGCGGGAAATCTTCCATCACAGCATCGGGAGCCAAATATGACCTGATTTATTGCGCCGGGCTTTTCGACTACCTGCCCGATAGTTACTGCCAGCAATTGATGGATCTTTTTTATGAGATGCTGACGCCCGGCGGACTGCTCATCGGCACGAATGTGGACGCGGCCAATCCCATCCAGCAAATGCTTGATTACGTATTGGATTGGGTGCTGATCTATCGCAATGGCAGCGAGCTCGCCGCTGTTGTTCCCGGAAAAGCCGATCCGGACTGGGTCTCCGTTTCCGCGGACGTAACCAGCGTGAACATCTACTTGGAGGTCCGAAAACCTGCCTTATGAACGAAGCGCCGCCAGTCGAAGAATATTCATCCACGTCCTCCGAATTGCGGGAAGCTTATGATTCGTACGTGGACGAGGTGCGGGTGCGCAATTCGAAGGTGGCCCTTGTGCTGGTGATGGTGTTGATGCCCGCGGGATTTATTCTGGATTCCGCCGTTTATAAGAAGCATGTCCACGATTTTCTTATCGTCCGATTTTTGGCGTCTTTACTTGCCGCGCTGGTTTTTCTGGGCCTTCGGCGTCCTAACCTCGCAAAATGGCAATCGCGACTGCTTTGCATGGGCTGGTATTTGCTACCGGCTTCCTCGATCGCATGGATGATCGCGTGGACGGGTGGAATGACCTCGTATTATTACGCCGGGCTGAATCTCGTCATCCTTGCGGTCAGCTCGGTGATCCAGGCCACGGTCGAGGAGAGCGTCATTGCGGTGGTGCTCATCACGCTGATGTATTGCGCCGCCTGTTTCATTCCCCCGGCAGAATTGTCCCCTTGGTCTCCCCGTGACCTGGTGAACAATTTATATTTCATTTCGCTGACGTCGATCATCGTGGTCACGGGCAATTATTTTTTCAACCGGTTGCGTTTCCGGGAATTCTCGTTGCGGCATGAGCTTGCCCAGAACCGGCGCCAACTCGAGGAGAGCAACGACAAACTCAAGGAACTGGACCAGATCAAAAACCGTTTCTTCGCGAATATCAGCCATGAATTGCGCACGCCGCTCACCCTCCTGCTCTCGCCGCTGGAATCCATGATGCACGGCCGCGGACAGCAATTCGACGGCCAGACGCGCAATCTCATGTCCATCATGCACGGCAACGGCATGCGCCTGTTGAAATTGATCAACGACCTGCTCGATTTGGTGCGTCTGGAATCGGGCCGCATGGAGGTCAAACGCGAACCGCTCGAAATGAACGCCTTCGTGCGCGGCTTGATGGGCGCGGCTCAACAGATGGCCGACACCAAGGGATTAAAATTGGAGACGCATGTCCAATCCGATTTGGGGCCATTGATGGTGGACAGCAACAAACTCGAAAAGACTATTTTGAACCTGGTGTTCAACGCCTTGAAATTCACCCCCAAAGGCGGGACGGTTTCGTTGCGCGTGCAACGACAGGGAGAGCAGTTGGTCATCGAAGTCGAGGACACCGGCGTGGGAATTTCCGAGAAAAACCTGCCGCATGTATTCGACCGTTTCTGGCAGGCGGACAATTCTTCCAAACGCAAATTCCAGGGTGTGGGCATCGGCCTGTCATTGGTCAAGGAATTGACGGAAGTGCAGGGGGGCAGCGTTTCGGTGAAAAGCCAGGAAGGCAAGGGAACGACATTCACGGTGAATTTGCCATTCATAAAGGCCGAAGGCGCTCCAGTGCCGGCCAAGCCAAACGAGATTACAGCACCAAAAGCCCCCGAACCTGTCTCTGTCGCACCTGCGCCTGCCTCGGCGCAATCGGAAGAATGGCTCGCGAACCTTTATCGGCGCGCGGAATTGTTTCCTTCAACCAATCTCGGCGGCGAATCTTCGCAACCGGCAAAAGTTGCGGAAAATGGAAATGGCCAGCCGCGCCTGCTGGTCGCCGATGACGAGCCGGACATGCTGCGTTTCTTGAAATCGCAGCTCGAAGAGCATTATCAGGTCATCCAAGCCGTGGATGGGCAACAGGCTGTGGAGAAGGCGACCGCGCAATTGCCGGAGATCATCCTGCTGGACATGAACATGCCGGAAAAGGATGGATTGCAAGTCTGCCGCGAATTGCGCGCGCAGGCTTCCACGCAGGAAATTCCGATCATCGTTCTCACGGCCCGCGCGGATGAGCAAACCAAGCTCGACGCCCTTTCCGCAGGGGCCAATGACTTCCTTTGCAAGCCGTTTTCGACCTCCGAATTGCACGTGCGCGTCAAAAACCTCGTGGATTCGCATCATTTCAAGCAGAAGCTCGCCAAGCAAAACGACGCGCTGGCCAAAACCATCAATCAGCTCAAGGAAACCGAGACCATCCTCGTGCAAACCGAAAAGATGGCATCGCTGGGCCGGATGAGCGCGGGCATCATGCATGAAATCAACAACCCGCTGAATTACGCCAGCACCGGGCTTTATACCTTGCGCAACAAGACCCGCTTTCTTTCCCCTGAGCAGCAGACCGAATACAACGAAGTGCTGCATGAGGTCGAGGAAGGGATCACGCGCGTGAAACACATCGTCACCGACTTGAAGTCATTCACGCATCCGGACACGGAGCTTGTGGATGTGGTGCAGGTCGCGCCGATCCTGACTTCCGCGTTGCGCTTCCTGAGCAGTGAATGGAAGGAGAAGCTTTTGGTGGAGCAAAAGATTCCTGAAACTCTGGTCATCCACGCCAATCGAAACAAGCTGTTGCAGGTGTTCGTCAACATTCTCCAAAATTCGCTGGATGCCATCCGGCGCAAGCAATTCGCCGCGGGAGAACAGCCGGCCATTTGCATTGAAGGGCGCGAAGAAAATGGCAAGACCGTCCTTATCTTCCGCGACAATGGCGAAGGGATGGACACGAAAACGGTGGCCAAGGTGTTCGATCCGTTTTTCACCACCAAGGATGTCGGCGAAGGAATGGGATTGGGTTTGACGATTTGTTATCGGATCATCAAGGAATATGATGGACGCGTGACGGTAAACAGCGAGCGCGGAAAGTATTCCGAATTCAGGATTGAATTCCCGATTGGCGGGCCAAATGGCAAGCCGCAGGTTCCCCAAAAAGATTCTCATGAGCAACACGCCTGATTACAAGAAGTACGCGATCCTTTACGTTGACGACGAGGAAAAGTCGTTGAAATCATTCGCGCGCGCGTTCGGGGACCATTTCTGGATTTTCACCGCGGCCACTGCGCAGGAAGGGCTGAAATTGCTTGAGGACCACAAGGACGAGATTGGCGTTCTCATGACCGACCAACGGATGCCCGGTGAAAAAGGCGTGTGGCTTTTGGAACAGGCACGGCAGCTTCGCCCGCAAATCATTCGCGTGCTTGTCACCGCCTTTTCGGACATGGATGCCGTCATCGCGGCAGTCAACACCGGCGCAATTTACCGTTACGTGAGCAAGCCGTGGGACCCGCCCCAACTGGAAATCACGCTCAAGCATTGCCTGGAATTTTTTACCGTCCAACGGGAGCGCGACCAGTTGTTGAAGGAAAAAACAGCCGTGTTGCACCAGATGATGGTCGCCGACCGCATCGTCAGCCTCGGATTGCTTGCCGCGGGCCTGAGCCATCACATCCGCAACTCGCTCGTTGCGGTGAAAACCTTCATCGATCTTGCGCCGGACAAATTGAAGGCCGAAAAAGTTGATATTGAACGCTCGCCCAATCGTGAGTTTTGGAAGGATTATCACCAAAACGCGCTCGGGCAGGTGGACAAGATCAACCATCTGCTCAAGGATTTGTGGCTGGCCTCCGAACGGCCTCCGTTTCATTTCACCGACAAAATCCGGCTCGACGAAGCCGTTGAAAAAGTTTTGGGCGAGATGAAGCCGCAATTGGACGCGCGTCAGCTTCGAGCCTTGAATGAAATTCCGGACACATTGCCGCCATTGATGGTGGACAAGCCGAAGTTCCTGCGCATTTTTGAGCTGATTTTGAAGGATGAAATCGCCAACCTGCCGCCCGGCAGCCAAATCAATTTTTCAGCGCGGCTTTCGCCCGGTTCCACCGAACAGCGACGTGAGATTTTGCTGGAAATCCAGGACAACGGCCCTGGTTTGCCGGAGGAAGCGCTGCGGGTGATGTTCGATCCATTTGTCGTCCGTAGCGACAGTCCGCAGGAATACGGCATCAACCTGATGGCGTGTTATTTCATTGTGCATCATCATGGTGGACGCATCGAAGCCCGCAGCGCCAAGCCGCACGGAACCATTTTCTCCATGCGCCTGCCCACCGACCCGAATCAAACACCTTCACTCGAGGAAAATCCGGAGCTGCTGCAGAAGGTCGTCCTCAACAACGCGCTTTGGGAGAAGATGCTCACCACAAAGTGAACTTTGCGGTTCCGGGTTCCGAGTTCAGCGTTCCGAGTCGTTCAGAAAAAAACGATTCGGAATATTCGAGACGTTCCGATTTTTCAAAACCCCGAACCTAGAACCCAGAACCCGGAACTCACTTCCCCGGCGCAATCCAATCGTAAGTCGCCCGTGTGGAACC
>DASRBR010000193.1:0-4532 GCA_035653495.1 Verrucomicrobiia bacterium | reverse complement strand
CTCCGTCCTGGCCGATTTGCGAGTTCGTGACGACGATCGTGCCGCTTTGAACGACGAGGCCGGAATTGAGATCAAGAATCTGCCCGCCGTCCTGCAGCGTAAGCCCGTTGAGCACCGTCAGCGGGACCGCCGTGCCAAAATAATTCAGGAGCAGGGTATTTTCGGTGTTGGTCGAGCCGCTGATCGTCAGGTTGCTCACGGTCATCGAATCGGGGAAGTTGATTGGCGTGGATGGATTGATGGCGACGGCTTTCCAGTTGGAGTTGGTGATCATCACCGATTGCAAACTGCCCGGCAAAACACCCAGCGACCACGATGTCGCATCGTCCCAAGCGCCGCTCAATGGATTCATCCAGGAATTGACCTGCGCCGAAACAGAAATTGAAGTGAATACGATGACCGAAGTAATGAAGCGCAATGCACATCCCATCCCTGCCCCACAGATTTGATTCCGCATATTGATTCCCCTCTTTCTGAATATTTCGGGCTACTCTGAAACAGGCGGATTGCTGGAGGTAGGAGTAGTTTCACTACTTAAATCACGTTTTTTGCCGTATCACTGACTCCTAAAAGAAAAAAGGAGCTCTTAATGGAAATTTTTTTATTTCCGGACGCTGCGGCTGGTTTGAGCAACCAACAATTGCTGGTTCCAACCGCCGCCGAGCGCCTTGATGAGTTGCACATCGGCGATCAACCGTTGGCCGGCAAGTTGCGCCGCGGATTGTTCGGATTGCAATTCATCGCGGCTGGCGTCCACGACTTCAAGGTAGCTGACGATGCCGGAGGTGTAGCGTTGCGTGGCGAGTTGGGTTGCGCGTTTGGAATGTTCAATCGCCCGCTCCTGCGCCGCGGCCTGGTCGGCCAGATAATGGATGGCCGAGAGGCTGTTTTCCACATCGCCGAAAGCGACCAGCACCTGTTGCTGGTATTGACCCGCTGCTTCGGCGAATGCGGCTTGCGAACGCCGGTAATTCGCGCGCAATCGTCCGCCGGCAAAGATTGGCAGTGAAAGGCTCGGCCCGATGGACCAGGTGCGGCTGCTCCAATTGAAAAGTGTGTCAACATCCGCGCTCAAGAATCCGCCGGAACCGGTGAGCGTGAGCACGGGAAAGAAGGACGCTTTCGCGACGCCGATGCGCGCGTTCGCGGAAGCAAGCTGGCGTTCGGCAGCGGCGACATCGGGACGACGTTCGAGCAGATCGGACGGCAACCCGGCGGGAATGACAGGCGGTTCGGGTTTCCAATTAGCCGCGTTGGCGGGTGGCAGGTGAAAAGTTGCCGGATTGCTGCCGACCAGGATGGCGATGGCATTTTCCAGTTGCGCGCGGCGTTGCGCAAGCGACGCGGCGTCGGCCTCGGTCGTGGCCAGTTCCGTTTCGGCGCGGGCCATGTCGAGTTCGTTGCCGATGCCGCCGTTGAACCGGCTGCGCACGAGCTTCACCTGTTCGTTGCGCAGGCCGATCGTGCCGTTCACGATGGCGATCTCCGCGTCCAGCGAGCGCAACGAGAAATAATTTTGCGCGACATCGGATTGCAAGGTCAGCAGCACATTGTAAAAATTCGCCAGCGAGGATTGCGCATCGGCGCGCGCGCTTTCGAAATTGCGGCGGACGCGTCCCCACAAATCGACTTCGTAACTCAAATCGAGTGGGACACTGTACGTATTGGCCGTAAGGGGGCCGAAGGCCGGTTGTTGGTTCGGCGAATAACGTTGCCGGTTGAGGCTCGGCTCAAAATTCACATTCGGCAGGAAATCGGACCTCGCGACCCGCGCGGTTGCGCGGGCTTGGTCCACGCGGGCAATAGCCGCTTTCAAATCGCCGTTGGCCTGTTGAGCGTGGGCTTCGAGTTGATTCAGTTCGGCGTCGTCGAAAACTTCCCACCATGCGCCTTTCGGCACATTGTCGAGCGGCGCGCCTTCCTTCCAGCGGCCCAGTTCCTCGGATTTGTAACTCGAAGGAACTGAATTTGTCGGCGCATGATAATCGGGCCCAACCTTGAGCCAGCCAGCCGAAGCGGATGACGAGGTGAAAATCAGAGCGGCGGCGATGATCATCGCTGCGGTTGCGCCGACGGTTTGCGGCGCGTGCGCGGGAGCTTTCTTGAAACCAAGTTTCATCAGCACGACATAAAAGACCGGCGTCAGGAACAGGCCGAACAAAGTCACGCCAATCATCCCGGCGAACACCGCGACACCCATCGCCTGCCGCATTTCCGCGCCTGCGCCTGTTGCGACCACCAGCGGAAACACGCCCGCGATGAATGCGATTGAGGTCATGAGAATTGGCCGCAAACGCAACCGGCACGCTTCGATGGCCGCTTCAACCGGCGCCATGCCTTCGGCGTGTTTGTCCTTCGCGAATTCGATGATCAAAATCGCGTTCTTGCAGGCAAGCCCGACCAGCACGATCAATCCGATTTGCGTGAAGATGTTGTTGTCGCTGCCCTTGAGCCAGACGCCGCTGATGGCGAAGAGCAAACACATCGGCACGATGAGAATGATGGCCAGCGGCAAACGAAAACTTTCGTACAGCGCGGCGAGCACGAGAAACACCAGCAAAATGCACAAGGGATAAACATAGATGGCGGTGTTGCCGGCGAGGATGCGTTGATAAGTCAGCTCAGTCCATTCGTAGTTCATGCCTTTGGGCATGCTGTTCGCGGCGATTTTGTCGATCAACGCCTCGGCCTGGCCGGAACTGTAACCGGCGGCAGGTCCGCCGTTGATTTCCGCGGCGGGGTAACCGTTGTAGCGCATCGCGCGGTCGGGGCCGTGCGTTTCGGTCACCTTCACGACTGCGCCGAGCGGGACCATTTGCCCGCGGTCATTGCGCGTTTTCAAACGCGTGATGTCCTCGGCGCGTTCGCGATACGAGGCGTCCGCCTGCGCAACGACTTCATACGTGCGGCCAAACCGGTTGAAATCGTTCACGTAAAGCGAGCCGAGATAAATCTGCATCGTCTCGAAAAGATTTTGCAGCGGGATGCCTTCCTGCTTGGCCTTGATGCGATCAATGTCCGCGTCCAATTGCGGCACGTTGACGGTGAACGTGGAGAACACACTGTCGAGCCCCGGCGTTTTATAGCTTTGGTCGATCACGGAATGCACGGTTTGATAAAGCGCGTCGTAACCGAGGTCAGCGCGGTCTTCGACGTAAAGCTTGAAACCGCCAATCTCGCCCAGGCCCATCACCGGCGGGGGCATGACCGCCAAAACGAACGCATCCTGGATGGAAGAGAATTGGCGGTTCAACGAGTCGGCGATCGCCTGGCCGCTGAGATTTTTCGATTGCCGGTCCTCAAATGGATCGAGACAGAAGAAAACGATGCCGGCGTTGGGCGCAACGGAAAAGCCGTTGATGCTCAGCCCGGGAAACGCCACGGCGCTTTGCACGCCCTTGGTTTTCAAGCCGATTTCCGACATGCGGCGAATCACTGCTTCGCTGCGGTCGAGCGAAGCCGCGTCGGGCAATTGGGCAAACGCGACGAGATATTGCTTGTCCTGCATGGGCACGAAGCCAGTCGGGACTTTGTTGAAACTCCAGCCGGTCAAAACGACCAAACCAGCATAGACGATGAGCGCTGCGGTGGTTTTGCGCAATACCGACGCGACACCGGCGGAATATTGTTTGCCCGACCAGGCGAACGCGCGATTGAACGGGCGGAAAAACCAGCCGAACGCGGTATCCATGCCGCGCGCGAACCAGTCCTTGGGCGCTTTATGGTCCTTGAGCAACACGGCGCAAAGCGCGGGCGAAAGTGTGAGCGAGTTGAATGCGGAAATGACGGTTGAGATGGCGATGGTGATGGCGAATTGCTTGTAAAATTGCCCGGTCAAACCGCTGATGAATGCTGTCGGCACAAATACCGCGCAAAGCACCAGCGCGGTTGCGATGATGGGGCTGGTGACTTCGCTCATGGCGCGCTTTGCCGCTTCCGGCGGTGATAACCCGAGCGCGATGTTGCGCTCGACGTTTTCGACAACGACGATGGCGTCGTCCACGACTATGCCGATGGCCAGCACCAAACCGAACAGCGAAAGGTTGTTGATTGAGAAACCCACGGCGAGCATCACTGCAAACGTGCCGACCAGCGAAACCGGCACGGCAGCCAACGGAATGATGGACGCGCGCCACGTTTGCAAGAAGAGGACGACGACGATGACGACCAAAACAATCGCTTCGACCAGCGTGTGAATGACTGCTTCGATGGAATGGCTCACGAAAACTGTCGGATCGTAAACGACGGAATAATCAATGCCGTCCGGAAAATTCTTTTTCAATTCCTCCATTGCTTTGCGGACATCGGAGGAAAGTTGCAGTGCATTTGCGCCGGGAAGCTGCAAAATCGGCAACGCGACCGCCCTTTTGTTGTTCAACAGCGAACGCAACGCATAGCTGTCCGCGCTCAATTCGATCCGCGCGACGTCCTTGAGCAGGGTTTTTTGTCCTTGCGGTCCGACCTTGACGATGATTTGGCCGAATTCCTCGGGCGAAACGAGGCGGCCTTTGGCATTGATCTGCAATTCGAAA
>DASRBR010000192.1:0-2399 GCA_035653495.1 Verrucomicrobiia bacterium | reverse complement strand
TGCTCCCGACGATGATCCAGCAGCTTAAAATGGCCCACGGAATGGTGTAGGAATAAGCCAGCAACAAATGCCCGAGGTTCCGGAAGAAATTATAGTAAGTAAGCGAGAACAACGCCGCGCCGACAAACGACCACAAACGCGAATATCGCATGAACCGGCAGCACAGATAAAACGAAATTGCCGACAGGATGTGCCCCAGCAACACGCCGAAATTGCTCGCTTCGAAAACGCCAAAGAATTTCGCGAACATTCCGAGCCCGAACGTGAGGATTTTTTCGTACATCGGGTAATCGTTCCAGTTCGCCTGGTACGGCGCGCCGAGCCGCGAAATCGTCTCGCCCCAAAATGGGATGTATTCTCCTTCCGACGCGGCCTTGATCCAGCCGAGGATTTGATGGCCGTCACCGGTATAATCGAGCGGCACGCGCCAGTTCTCCGCGGACATCCGGTCGCGCACAAAGCACCAAACGAACGAAACAAGCGCCACCAACACCAGCACCCGCAGCACCCCGAATAATTTTGAATTCCAAATCGACATCAAATGAAAATGTGAACCATATCAACGGCTTGAGGCGAAATGCAACTCCCAATCAACACCTTTTTGCTCGTAGCCGCTGGGGTGACGAGGCGGATGAAGGAGGGAAGGACTCATCAAGTTTGACAATCGCCGCATTTGCACCAGCATCGGATGGAAACGGATCGCGGACTCCGACGGACCAGGGAATGGTTTTACGCTCGCCCTCATCCCAACCTTCTCCCCCGGGGAGAAGGAGAACTTTTTCACGCTTCGGATAATCTGGAACCGTTTGTTTCAATCACCGCGTTTTTTCAATTTTATCGAGAAGGCCGAAAACCTTTGACGAAGTTCCGCTTTAAGCGGGGCAGAATGGTTTCACCCTCTCCTCGGGGAGAGGGCAGGGTGAGGGGGACATCGACCTTCGAAAACCAGAAGCATGCGATCGCGAAAGCGGCCAGTTCGCATACGAAGGTTCATGGGGCCGCACGGCTATCCTACTTCAAGCTGCCCCGCGCCTGTTGTTCCAGCCATTCGCTGGCCATCGGCAGCACGTTGTCCCAATGCAGCGTCTTGGCGCGTTCCCAGGCCTTGATGCGGTAGCTTTGATATTTCTCGGGAAACTTCAAAGCTTTCACCAGCGCATCGGCCAGCGATTCGGGCGTTTCGCTTTCGGAGATCAATCCGGTCTCGTCGTGCAAGGTGGATTCGATCAAACCTGCCACAGGATAGACCACGCCGGGCGTGCCCATCGCGTTGGCTTCGATGACGTTCAAGCCCCAGCCTTCGCGCATGGAAGTGTGCAGCAGAAAATGCGCCCGCCGCAATTGCTCGTCCTTGTCCGTTTCGGATAACGGCCCGGTGAATGTCACGCGTTTGCGCAATTGCAATTCGTTCGCGAGCCCCTGCAATTCGCCTTCCACATCGCCGGTGCCCACAACGGTCAACTGCGCGTCGATGCCTCGATCAATGATGCATTTCAAAGCGCGAATGGCATGGTCAATGCGCTTGTTCGGCGCGAGCCGCGATACCACGATCAAGCGCAATGGAAGTTCCAGCGGTTTTTCCGGCAGTTTCGCCAAGGCAACGGTATAGACGCCGTAAGGAATCAATTTCACCGACCTCACGCCGTGCGAGAGCAGGATGTCGCGCGTGCAGGAGCTTGCCGTCCAGAATGGGATGTTGCGGTAAAGCCAATGCGTCCAGCGTTCCTGCACGCGTCCAACCAGCGAAAGCGGCCAAGGATAAAACGCGTCCCAGATCGGTCCCAGCACTTCATGGATGTACGACACGCAATGCGTCCCGCACCACCATGGCGTGTACCAGGGAATGCCGTGATGCTGGTCCATCACCAGGTCAAACCGCAGCTGACGGCGATACCATTGAATGGCCTTGATCACCGAAGTTCCCATCCCGCCGCCGCGCACCACGTGGATGGCCCCGATGTCTTCTTCAGGCACACAACCGGCAAAACTGTTGGCGAACCAGAACACCTCATGCCCGCGTTTTGCCAACGCGCCGAGGTAAGCTTGCGTGACCCGTTCGGCCCCGCCAGACAGCGGGTTCTTCGGGTCGCGCCAATTCAACATCAGGAATCGCATGATTCCCGACATCCTTGCTGAAAACCATGCTCCAAATCCAAACAAAAAAGAGCAACTGGCGCTTTTACATCGCGTCTCAATTATGGAGCCAAAAACGTTTTTGACCGTTCGGCGTGAAGCACTTACTTTTGCCGCGTGAGCAATGGAAAACTCAGCGCGCTTTATGCCTCGCGGGCGCGGGCATTGCTGCAGGCGCCACTGCCGCGCGCATACAGCAATTATTTTGGCCGCCAGCTTTTGCGGCTGCTCATCACCATTCATGGGCTCGGCGCGTTCGCGCTCAT
>DASRBR010000191.1:0-7083 GCA_035653495.1 Verrucomicrobiia bacterium | reverse complement strand
CTTCCAATTTTTTCCCGGTAGCTGCAACAAGCCGCAACAAGCTGCAACCAGGTGCAACACCCCGCACCCAAACGCGTGAAAATCCCGCAGAGCGCGGGCGGTCGCAATAGCGTCTTGGATTGCGGTAGTCCTCTACCACTTTCGAACCGGCGCTAAGAGGCCAAACATATTTTACGAGATCATGGATCCCATCCTCAAAGCGGCAGAGGACTGCCGCACTCCAAGGCAGGCTTCGCCTGCACCCAATTTTCGGAATGAGCGGACAAGGCTCGCCTCCGCCAAGGCTACGGCGACCAAGCTGTCCGCGCTCCCACGCGAGCTTCGAGCGTCTCGGCCCATCACTCCAACCCTCCATTACTCCATTTTCAGTTTTCATGTTGCCAGTTTACCATGCGGGTTTTCTAAAAATGAAACGTACCGTAGGTTTGACACGTTTTTTCTGAATCATGAATCTTTGTGAAAAAAAGCGGGTCTGGACGAATGTTTATGCGGTTTTGCTGCTTTTCAAACTACGCGCGTAAACGGCGTGCAGGACAAAAAACTATTTTTCCGACAAGAAAAAAGGGCGTTTTTCTGCGATGTGGGAGAGCAGCGCGACACGCATTTCACGGATTGACACCAATTGATCGAAAAGAAAATTTCCGTTCCACGTCATCCACCAACTTGAAAAAAACTGCGCCGGTTTTTGCAGATTGCTCCAACATTATTTCTGCAAGTAAACACACCGGTAGTTATCCTGAGTTACCGAACCACTATTAGTAGAGTACGAGAGGGTTTGATACTTACACGTATTAATAATGCTGAAACTTCGTGTGCAATTTATAGTCTGTTTCAGTGTATACCGATGCTCATGCTGCACAAAAGAATGCAGCATTTCTAGAAAACATTTTGACTGTGCGAACCATGAAAAAAGATAAGCCATTGGGCGATAAAACGTTGCTTCAGCGCGTTTTTTTACGGAATGCAGATTGCTGTTACGGACGCTTCATGGTGGAAAGTTGGTTGGCAATTCAAAATGAACGTACAGATACGAAATCCAAATGCTGTCACCGAGTTGTCACAATAATGTGAATAAGCTTTTTACAAAAATTTCTTGCTTTGTGTTTCTCGCAAAGTTCATACTTTGAAAGTTGTTGGTGTAAAAAATCCCGAGATGTTCCTAATGTGATGGAGCTATATTCCAAATCCGGATTCGCGACCAGACGGAGCGCAAAAAAAACACCTCGGCGGCCAAAAGGATTCACCCTCATCGAGTTGCTGGTCGTTATTGCCATCATAGCAATCCTTGCAAGCTTGTTGCTGCCGGCGCTCACCAAGGCAAAAGCGAAAGCACAACTCACGCAATGCATGAGCAACTGCCGGCAATGGGGAATCGCCTGTAACACCTACACCAGCGACAACAATGACGGCATTCCATGGGACGGCACGGATGATTATGAGCCTCAGGGTCCTGTCGGCCAATACGGTCCGGACGTAGGAGGACCTGCCAATGGGCAAGGCATGCCCGACGATCCCAATTCCTGGCTGAATCTCCTTCCCCAGGAAGTCGGTGATCGTCCGTTCTCCAATTATTACGATGCAACCATTTCATCCCCCAATTCAATCCGTGACATCCTGCCCTTTCCCGGCAATGGCGTCGGAAAGATTTGGGAGTGTCCAACGGCGCGTCTTTCGCCGCAGGACAATTTGGTGAAGAACGGCCAATACGGATTTTTTACGTATGCGTTCGATTTGGATATGAAATTGAAGGCTGATATCGGGCAGCACGGCACTACCGGAAATACATTGCCTTATCAACAAATGCCAAAAACCACACAGATTCGTTTTGTTTCGGCGCAAGTTTTATTTTTTGAGGAAGTTTTCAGCCCGACTTTCGAACCGTTTCCGTATGTTCCCGGCACTACTTCTCATTATTACACGAGCACGCGTTTTGGGGTTTATCCCTGCCTTCGTTGGGACAGTTTCAGCATACGGCATGGAGGCGCGAGTGGAAACATCACTTTTTTGGATGGCCATGCCAAAACATATAAATGGGATTACGTCTATAATCCCGCTTGCGGAGCGAATGGCGCAACGCGGGTCGAACTGATGAACCCCGACATATGGTGGAACCCTAATCGGGACGTTCCATAGCATTCGGCCCGAATTGATTTTTAGTAATCGCTCTTTACCACTCGAATCCGAAAACACAACCAACCAAACCTCAAACCAACCACCAAATGAAAACAAAACTGTGCTTCCTCGGAAGCCTGCTGACATGTTTGTTCCTCACGTTTGGCGCAAAAGCCATCGTGCTGTTTCAAGACAACTTCCCTTACGCAAACGGACCGATTGACATCGTCTCCGGCGGCAACGGCACCGGGGGCGGGGGCGTCTGGGTCTCCGGCGCGGGTTCGACTTACGGCACCACCACAGACATCATTTGCGATGGCTCCGGCAACCTTGAAATCGCGGGCAGCGGCCCAAGCATCCTGCCGAAAGCGTATTGGACCAACGGCTTCGCGGGTTCCTCCTTTCCAGCCGTGCCGCTTTTCACCAACACGGTGTACTACTTCCTCAGCAACGCTCCCGTGGCTGGTCTTTATGCGAGCTTTTATCTCAACGTGGATCCCAACGCATTTGCCACAAACAAATTCGGATCGGGCAGCCCTTATTTCGCTTACTTCAGCGATACGAACTTCGACTTCGCCCCGCGCATTTTTGTAACCACGAATGGCGCTGCAACCGGTGCTTATCGCGTCTCCATCGGGGGCGGCACGACAACCAGCGGTATTTTCCCAATGGATTTATTTGCCGGCAATGCGTACCAGGTGGTTGTTCGTTACTCGATTTCAACCGGCACCGCCGAGCTTTGGATAAACCCTGCCAATGAAACTTCCGCGGGCGTGTCGCCCACGGGCACCTTGTCGCTCAACGGCATCTCAACTCCGGACGCTGCCGGCGTGGTGACGACCAATAATTTTGGCACCTGCGCCTTCGGCGTGCGCAATGCGGGCGCTAATGGACCGCTTTACATCAGCCAGCTCATCATCGGCACCACTTTTGCCGATGTCATTCCCTCAAGCGACGGCCAAAATCCGGTGTTCATCCAGACCCAGCCAAAGAGCGTCACCAATTTCGTCGGGCAACCGGCGACCCTCAGCGTGGTGGCTGGCGGCGACGCGGACACGATGACTTATCAATGGAATTATAACGGCAGCCCGCTTCCCGGCGCGACGACGAGTTCCATTTCGTTCTCGAGCCTCGTCGGCGCCGATGCGGGCACATATAATGTGATTGTGGCCAATGCCGCCACGCCATCGGGCGTCACTTCAGCCACGGTCAACGTGTCCGTCCTTGCTTCCGACGTCGTCCCCACCATCAACAGCGGCCCGACAAACTTGACCGTCACCGCCGGTTCCACGGCCACGTTTACCGTGAATGCCACCGATGCCGGCGCGCCGCTCGCGTATCAATGGTATCTGGCCGGCACGCCCATCCCAAGCCAGACCAACAGCAGCCTGGCCATCTCCGGCGTGGTCTTCTCGAATGCCGCCACCACTTACATGGTCAAGGTCACCAATCCAAATGGCGATGTGGTCAGCAGCAGTAATGCGAGCCTTACGGTCAATCCGCCCGCGCCCATCAAATGCACCATTCAATATTTGCGCTCGTTGCTGGACACCAACTACAACACCAACGCCGCGTTTGCGACGAACGGCGGCTTTAAACTTTTCACCGTCACCGGAACGAACACGGTTTGGGAAGACCTAACCGGTCCCGGCAGCTCCGAGTTTTATATCCAGGACGCCACGGCAGGCATCACCGTCTTCTGGTCGGGCGCGGCTGCAGCGTTGCACATGCCGCCTGCGGGCGCGGTTGTGACGGTCACCGCCCCAATCTCGGAATTTGACGGTTTGCTGGAGCTTGGACCGGTGTTCACGAATACGTTCCACAGCGTTACTTGGAGCAATGTCGGCCCGCTGCCAACCCCGCTGCCGTTGCCGTTTGACCCGAACATCACCGGCAATCCCAATTACATGCAGAAACATCTAGTCGGCGAATATTTCGGCGCGACGAATGTGTTCCTTTACAATCCCGGCCAGCTTTTTGGCAACAATGCGAACGAGCCTTTGACCAATGACGAACCCGGTTCGGTCGCGTTTTCTTACAACTTTTTCAACGCAAGCAACACCACCAATGGGACCACCACCGTCGTCCAGGGAACCAATCTTGATGGCCAGGTCTTCAACGTCATCTTCTACAACGACCACACTGACCTTTTTGGCGCAGTCAAGCCGGTAGGCCCCGTCACAATCTATGGCGTATTGGGCATCTTCGACAGCACGACGCCTTACACCAACGGCTATGAACTGACGCCCAGCAGGCTGGCGGACATCGTGCCTGCGGTCAGCATCACCAATGTGATTTCAAATGTGATCCGTCATGGCGACCTGGCGACGAACTCGTTCACCACCACGGTCCTTCAGCCGGGCGAAACGTTAACCATGACCGTCGTTGCGCAGGACCCCGGCGGCGGGACGGCCACGATTTCCAGCCTCGGCGGCAACGGCACCTGGAGCGCAATCACTGGGAACGGGACGTCCAAAGCCACGGCGACTTATACTTACACGGGCACCGTTGCGGAGGAGGGCACGGCGGACACTCCGTCGCTCACGGCGTCATTCAGCAGCAGCGGATTTGTCGGCGCTTACACGAACTTGAACACGATTTACGTGCCGCTTCCGGCCGAGCAAAACATCCGCATCAGCGAATTGTTCTCCGCTCCCACGAGCAACACTAATTCACCCGCGTATGATCCGCTGAACCGGCCCAAGCCGGAAACCGGCACCATCGCGGTGAACGATCAATATGTCGAACTGGTGAATGCCAATTCCAGTGGTTCGGTCAACATCAATCGTTGGACATTAGTGAGCGGTTTTCAGCCGGTCTATCAATTTGTTCTCGGCGAAACATTGCCGGCGCACACTTGCGGCATCGTTTACGGCGGTCCTACCGGCACTGACACCGACCCGCCCGAATTGAACACCGACACTTTGGAATTCGATGAGAATTCCGGCTCGGGCCTCGCCTTGAACACCAGCGGCGGAACATTCTCGCTCTACAACCTTTCGGGCTACCTGATTGATCGCGTGGTCTATCCGGCAGCCGGCGGGTTGACCAATTCGTACTCGCGGTTCTTCACGATGAACGGGCAATTCTTGCCGCAGTCCTGGATCAACACCAATGTGGTGACGCCGGGCTATCAATATGACAACGGTTCCTGGGCGTCGAACACGGTGCCACCGGTGGGCGTGCCAGTAAATCTCACCTATGGAAATCCGGTGCAGCTCAACTTCACCGCAACGCCGGGGAATGTGTCCACGCTTTGGCAGGCGAACACGCTCTTTGATTACTTCAATGTGGTCAATGGCAAGACGTTCACCAATGCGTCGGGTTCATTCTCCGTGACGAACCCTCCGCCCGCGTCGCAGTTCTATTTCATTACGACGCCGTAAGTCGGTTGACGGTTTTCACGGCGCGCCAGTTTCGCCTGGCGCGCCTTTTTTTGTAATCTGGTTCCAACGACCATCGAAAATGGGATGGTGAATGGGACGAATAAGACCGATAGGACGGTATGACGGTATGCCAGCTTGCGTATTTGCCGGGTGGAAGGCATTTTACGTGCAACTTTTGCGCGTTTCCGGTTAATTACCAAGGTTAAGTGCAGATTTCTTATGCCTCAATTTGCTTATAGGGCCCGTCGCCGCACTGGCGAGACTGTGCAGGGTGTTTTGGATGTCGCGGACCGCTCGGCTGCGTTGGCGCAGATCGAACGGCTCGGCTTGTTTCCCATTGCCGTGGACGCGTCCAAGAGCGGCGTGGCGGCGGCTGCCGCTGCTGAAAAGGGCGCCGGCGAGAAGCGGGACTTCACCGCGTTGTTGCCGCCCGCGTTGCGAAACGTTCTCAAAAAAAAGCGCAAGCCCAAGTTGCAGGAACTGGCCACGTTCACGCAGCAATTGGCCAACCTGCTCAATTCCGGCATGCCGCTGACGGTCGCCTTGAACAGCATGACGCACTTGGAAACCAAGGGCATTCCGTCCCAGGTCAGCAAGGACCTCAAGCAGGAGGTCATGGAAGGACGCAGCCTTTCCGATTCGATGGCAAAGCAGCCGCATGTTTTTTCCGATTTGTATGTGAACATGGTGCGCGCGGGCGAGCAAAGCGGCGCGTTGGTGGATGTGTTGCGGCGCATGGCGGATCATTTCGAGCGGTTCGCCCAGGTGCAGTCGAAATTCACGTCAGCGCTTTATTATCCGGCATTCGTCATCATCATGGGCATCATCCTGATGGTTTTGTTCATGACGAAGATGCTCCCGACCTTCATGGAAATCTTCAAGGGCATGAACATCGAACTGCCGCTGCCAACGCGCATTCTCATGGGCATCAGCGACGCGTTCCGGGATTATTGGTGGTTGATGTTGCTGATTGTGGCTCTGATCGCGTTCATCATCAATCGCTTTCAAGCATCGGAGGAAGGCAAGCGCAAGATTGATCAATGGAAAATGGACGCGCCGGTGTTCGGCAAGGCGATGCGTTTGAATCTGTTCGGCCAGTTCGCGCGCACGCTGGCGACGTTGCTGGACAATGGCGTGCCGGTTTTGACGGCGTTGCAGATCAGCGAACAGGTCGTTCCCAATCGCATCATCAAGGAGGCCATTGCCAAGACGCGCGCGGACGTGACGGACGGCAAAACGCTCGCGCAACCGCTGGCGCGGAGCAAGATTTTCCCGCAGTTGATGGTGGACCTTCTGCAGATCGGCGAGGAAACCGGCAATGTGCCCAGCGCGTTGCAAAACATCGCGGACACTTACGAGAATGAATTGAACATCGCGCTGAAGGTGATGATGAGCTTGATCGAACCGGTGATGATTGTCGTGATGGCGGGTTTTGTGGCGTTCCTGCTGGTCAGCGTGCTTTCCGCCATGTTCGCAATGACGTCGAATATTGCCAAGTGATGAAGATGCGGCGGCATAAGGGACTGAACCGGACGCAAAGAACCGGAGGGACGCAGCGCAATCGGCAATCGGCAAT
Organism: Verrucomicrobiia bacterium; assembly: GCA_035653495.1. GTDB lineage: Bacteria > Verrucomicrobiota > Verrucomicrobiia > Limisphaerales > Pedosphaeraceae > DATAUW01. The sequence continues at coordinate 9 of DASRBR010000191.1, read as the reverse complement.
CGGCAATCC
>DASRBR010000190.1:0-6147 GCA_035653495.1 Verrucomicrobiia bacterium | reverse complement strand
TTTCGACCGGCGAATAAGAATTGAGCCGGTAAATTGGAACGGGAAAGATTCAGGCGAGAGCCATCTCGGAGCTGTCAACTTTCATTAAAATTTTCGCAAAAGTGCCGCAGGACAGCATTCACAAAGCCAAACCGCGAAATGGAAACACTTTGGTCTAACTGCTTTTGCTCTTCCGCGTCGATTTTTTCAAGAACGCCGCCATATTTCGCCGTGTCTTTTCCCAAGCAATCCTTCCATCCATCAACGACACCCTCGATCTCTTGCAGTTCGCCCTTGTCCATCCAGATACCGCCGCATTCGAGGCACTTGTGCAGGATGATTCCGCTCGTATCCCCATAATTGAAATGCTCCATCTGGACGGCGCAGACCGGACAATTCAATTCATCGTGGTCTTGCGATTCCGCGGTGAATATTTCCTTATTGACTGGTTCGAGCGAAGCGATTTCTTCCGGCGTGAAAACTTCGTCGTGGTGTTCGACGATTTTCTGCAATTCGCCGGCAAACAACCATTCGCCCTTGCACTTTGGGCAAACTTCAATCTTCAATCCGTCGTATATTAACGGCTCCAGTTCCGATTCGCATCTTGGGCAATTCATAGTTTTTTTAGATTCGACTTCTGAGTGGAGGATTGAGCATCACGCCTTCGCCAGTAATTGCCTCAGCACAAATGGCAAAATGCCGCCGTGCTGGTAATAATCAATCTCAATCGGCGTATCAATGCGGCAGCGCACCGGAACATTCTCGGACTGCCCGTTCGCGCGGGTGATGCGTAGTGTGAGGTCTTGTTGCGGTTTCAAGTTCGCGCCCAAACCGATGACATCATACGTCTCGGTTCCGTCCAGCTTGAGCGATTGCGCGTTCGTCCCTTCCTTGAATTGCAACGGCAACACGCCCATGCCGACAAGGTTCGAACGATGGATGCGCTCAAAGCTTTGCGCGACGACCACTTTCACGCCCAGCAAATTCGTTCCCTTGGCCGCCCAATCGCGCGAGCTGCCCGTCCCATATTCCTGCCCGGCAAGCACGATCAACGGCGTGTTCGTTTTTGCATACTGGATCGCGGCGTCGAAGATGCTCATCGGTTCACCGGTCCCGTTCAATTTGGTCACGCCGCCTTCAACGCCGGGCACCATCAGGTTCTTGATGCGCACGTTCGCAAAAGTTCCGCGCGTCATGACACGGTCGTTGCCGCGGCGTGAGCCGTAGCTGTTGAAGTCCGCATAATCGACGCCATTCTCAAGCAGATATTTTCCGGCGGGCGAAGTTTTCTTGATGCTGCCGGCGGGTGAAATGTGGTCGGTCGTGACGCTGTCGCCAAAAATGCCCAACGCACGCGCGCCCTTGATTTCGCGGATTTCGCCCGCTTGCAAACCAAAATTCGCGAAGAACGGCGGTTCCTGGATGTAAGTGCTCTTCGTGTCCCATTCATAAACATTGCCCGTGCTCGACGGGATTTCGTTCCACTTGGGATTTTGCCCTGCGAAATCGCGATACAACTTCTGGAACACCTCGGGCTTCAACGCCAACTGCAACTGTCCGGCAATTTCTTTGAGCGTCGGCCAGATGTCCTTCAGATGGACCGGCTTGCCGTCTTTTCCGGTGCCGAGCGGCTCGGTGCTCATGTCGATGTCCGCGCGGCCAGCCAGCGCGAAAGCAACCACCAGCGGCGGCGACATCAGAAAATTGGCCTTGATGTTCTGGTGCACGCGCGCTTCGAAATTGCGGTTGCCGGACAAAACTGCCGCGGCGATAAGATCATTTTTTGTAATGGCTTCATCAATCGGCGCCGCCAAGGGGCCGGAGTTGCCAATGCATGTCGTGCAACCATACCCGACGAGATTAAACCCGAGCTTGTCCAGATAGGGCTGCAATCCGGTCTTGTTCAAATAATCGCTCACGACCCGCGAACCTGGCGCAAGCGAGGTTTTGACGATTGGATTGACTGTCAGGCCGCGTTCGACGGCTTTTTTCGCCAGCAAACCGGCGGCGAGCATCACGCTCGGATTGCTCGTGTTGGTGCAACTGGTAATCGCGGCGATCAACACCGAACCGTGACGGATTTCAGCGCCGCAAACTTTCATCTCCGGCGCCGGAATGGGATCGGGCGTCGGACGATTGTTGGCCATTTCGAGTTCGGTAAATGGATTCGTGTTTTGGGCCTGCGCCTGACGACGCGAAACCGGTTCCTGGCTGCCGCCGCCAGCGCTTTGGCCATTGTGGCATTCGACATGGAATGTTTGGCGCAATGCGTCAGCGGGTTTGTCGAAACCATTTTCGGTAAGCGGCCGTGAAAACGCGGCGACAAACTCCTGCTTCATCTTCGGCAGTTCGATGCGGTCTTGCGGACGTTTTGGTCCGGCAACGCTCGGCACAACCGTGGCGAGGTCCAGTTCCAGTTCCTGCGAGTATTGTATGTCGCCCTTTTTAGGAATGCCGAAAAGCCCCTGCGCGCGATAATAATTTTCGTAAAGCTTGCAATGCTCTTCGCTGCGACCGGTGGCGTGCAAATAATTGACGCACTCGCCGTCGATTGGGAAGAAGCCCATCGTCGCGCCATATTCAGGCGCCATGTTGGCGATGGTAGCGCGGTCAACAACCGGCAACGCCGCGGCGCCCTGCCCGTAAAATTCAACAAATTTGCCGACGACCTTGGCCTTGCGAAGCATTTGAGTGACCGTCAATGCGAGGTCGGTCGCGGTCACGCCTTCGCGCAACGCGCCGCTCAAATGCACGCCGACAACATCCGGCGTCAAAAAATAAACCGGCTGCCCCAGCATTCCCGCTTCCGCCTCGATGCCGCCCACACCCCAGCCGACGATGCCGAGACCATTGATCATCGTTGTGTGCGAATCGGTGCCGACGAGCGTGTCCGGATAATAGACGCCGTCCTTCGAGGACAAAACGCCCTTGGCGAGATATTCAAGATTTACCTGATGCACGATGCCTATACCTGGCGGGACAACTTTGAAAGTGTCGAACGCCTGCATGCCCCACTTCAAAAATTGGTAGCGCTCGCGATTGCGTTGAAATTCGATTTCCAAATTGCGCTGCATGGCATCCGGAGTCCCTGCAAAATCCACCTGCACCGAATGGTCCACCACCAAATCCACCGGAACGAGCGGCTCGACAATCTTCGGATTTTTTTTCATGCGCGCGACGGCAGAACGCATCGCGGCCAGGTCAACCAATAACGGCACGCCGGTGAAATCCTGCAAAACGATGCGCGCGACGATGAATGGAATTTCTTCGGTGCGTCCGGCCTTCGGTTGCCATGAGGCGAGTTCGCGGACGTTTTTTTCCGTCACTTTTTTGCCATCGCAATTTCGCAGCACGGCTTCGAGCACCAGCCGGATTGAGACCGGCAATTTTGAGACAGCGCCCACGACAGATTTTTCGAGTGCCGGAAGAGAGTAAAAAGAACCTTGTTTGCCGTTGCCCAGGTCAAATTTCTGCAGCGATTGAAATAAATTGTGCAAATTGTTCATAAAGACTTCCCCGAACCAACTGAATAGATCTTAACTCAAAATGAGGTTTGACTGAAATGGTGTCAAGCAGCTGCTAAATCCGTTTCTCATCCGCATCAATATAATCAACAAAGCAGGTGATATCGTCGCGATGTTCCAAGCCCGCTTCCTTTTTCCGCATCTTGAGGCGTTCGGTGATTTCGCCGCCTTCAGTGCCGCGGTTGAGCACAAAATCCGCAAATGCCTTTTTCTCCGTATCGGATTTTTTCACGTTCTTGGCGACCCAATCGGCAACTTGCCCGTCGGTGATGGATTTTTTGACCACATCAATCATCTGTTCGGCGGTCACGCCAGCGGCCTTGAGCCACGCGCCATCAAAACCCTTGGTGAAATTTTCCTGGTAATCCTTGGGCAGCTTGCCCGCGAGATGAAGACGGATCTTATCCACGAAACGCGGCAGATAAACCCAGCCACTCATGGTTTCACGCGGACTGCGGGGATAAATGATTTCGTTCATGCCGCAATATTCCGGGCACAATCAATGATTGTCAACCGCCCCATAAAGCATTGCAAACCGCTCCGTTCAAACCCATGTTCAAGCTGATGAAGGCATTCGATTACGATGTCGCGATTATCGGAGGCGGAAGCGGCGGTTACGCGGCGGCGCGGACGGCTGCCGATGCCGATTTGCGCACGGTGGTCATCGAAGGCGGACGCGAAGTGGGCGGCTTGTGCATCCTGCGCGGCTGCATGCCTACCAAGGCGCTTCTTTACACGGCGGAAGTCAAACATCTCGCCCAACATCCGCAGCCGTGGGGAATTCATTCGCAAAAAGTCACGTTCGATTTTTCCCGGGTCATGGCGCGCAAAAATGCGCTGATCCATGATTTCGCCAGTTATCGCCAGCAACAATTGGCGGAAGGCACGTTCAAATTCATTCGCGCCAGTGCACGGTTCAAAGATGAGCATACATTGGCGCTGAGCACTGGCGAAACGCTGACCGCCAAAAATTTTGTCATCAGCACCGGGTCGGTGGTCGCTCCGTCGCCGCTCCCGTTCTTGGACGAGCTTGATTACATCACTAGCGACGAGGCGCTGACGCTCACGCAGTTGCCAAAATCCATGATTATTCTCGGCGGCGGTTCGGTTGCGGTGGAGTTCGCACAGATTTTTGCGCGGCTCGACGTAAAGATCACCATGATCCAACGCAGCCCGTATGTGCTGCATGAGTTTGATATTGATGCCACGGACGAGCTGGAAAAAGTTTTCCGCCGCGAAGGCATCAATTTATACACAAATACCAAGCTGACCTCCACGACGCGCAAAAACGGTCTTAAGCAGGTCACTTTTCTTCACGGCGGAAAAACGGTGCAAGTGGAAGCGGAGGAGGTGTTGTTCGCGCTTGGCCGCATCCCGAACACAGCCGGGCTGGGATTGGAAAACATCGGTGTCGCCATGGACGCCCAACGCATCATTGCCGACGAGGAGATGCGCACGTCAGTTCCCCACATTTATGCAGCCGGCGATTGCACCGGCCCGTATGAAATCGTTCATCTCGCCGTGCTTCAGGGCGAGGTTGCCGGCCACAACATCGCGCAAGCCAAAAAACCGCGCCGGATGGATTATCGACTGGCCAGTTCAATCGTTTTCACCGAGCCGCAAATCGCCAATGTGGGACTGACCGAAAAAGCCTGCCTGGCGCAAAACATTCCGTATCTCGCGGCGAGTTATCCGTTCGCCGACCATGGCAAATCGCTCATCATGGAAGCGAAGGATGGCTTTGTGAAATTGCTCGCCAATCCGCAAACCGGCGAAATCATCGGCGGCTGTTGCGTCGGACCCGTGGGCGGCGAATTGATCCATGAAATCATTCTCGCGATGTACAAACGCATGACCGTGCATGAACTTTGCGCTGTGCCGCATTATCATCCCACGCTGGCAGAAATCTGGACTTATCCCGCCGAAGAATTGGCTTTGAAAATTCCGAAGAAGGTTTAACAGCGAACTCGTGTGCGCGCAAACGCACAGGGATGTGCGTCGGAACGCCCATTGTTGATTTCGAATAAGCCGCTAATGTTTTCGCAGGCTTACCGACCGCACCGTGCTTATGAAAAAACTCCGCCTTGTCCGGGCGGTGCTGATGTTTGCACTGGCCCTTGGATCATCAAACGCTCTTCATGCGCAAGTCACGCTTATTAACATCGGCCATGCCACTAATCGCGTAGCGGGTGAAATCACACAATCGGTCGTTGTGTCGGGCAATTATGCTTACGTGATCGAAGGGGAGGGTGGATTGGCGGTTTACGACGTTTCAAACCCGGCAATGCCCGTGGCCATGGCGCAAACAAATGCAATTTCAAATTCCTATTCGGCTGGGCTTATTGTTTCCAACAATTTTGCCTACGTGACCAGGACCATTTCGAATCAAGGTTTCACTACTTACGATGTGTCTGATCCTGCAAATCCCAAAAGCGTTTTTAGCACTAATTTGAATCTGTTAAGCGCTATTGCAGTTAACGGCACCAATCTTTATTTGAGCAGCGGCAACAGCAATTTGCTCGTGTTCGATATTTCCACTCCCAACGCTCCCGTGGAGGTGACCAATGCTCCAATCGCGCGAAGCCCGGGCAGTCTCGCAATCGGCAGCAATTTTATGGTGGGAGGATGTGACGGCTACATTGTT
>DASRBR010000189.1:0-4648 GCA_035653495.1 Verrucomicrobiia bacterium | reverse complement strand
CCGCGCAGGCGTCAATCACCGCCTGCTGATTGACTTTGTAACCTTCCCGTTCGAGCAACAAACGCCCGGTCAGATGTCCCATGATGTGCACGTAAGGATTTTCCGCCGCGCGAATGAGCCGCTTGGTATTGTCGGCTTCGTTCTGCGAAAACCCCGCGTGAAGACTGGCGACCACCACGTCCAACTCGGCCAGCAAATCGTCATCATAATCGACCTTGTCCTTGAGGATGTCCACTTCCGTTCCCGCAAGCAGACGAAACGCGATGCCATCTTCCGCGAACTTTTTGTTTAATTCCCTGATCGCCTTGATCTGCTTGCGCAAACGTTCCGGCTCGAGCCCGTGCGCCTGCACGGACGATTTCGAATGGTCTGTAATGGCCCAATATTGGCAGCCCAGTTCTTGCATGTAGTCGGCCACTTCCTCCAATGTATCGTGGCCGTCGCTCCAGTTGGTGTGATTATGCAGCGAGCCGCGCAATTCCGTCCATTCCAGCAGGCGAGGGATGCTGTGTTTCTCCGCCGCTTCAAACTCGCCGCAATCTTCGCGCAATTCAGGAGGAATGTAATCAAGCCCAAGCTTCTCGAAAATTTCCTCCTCGGTCTTGCACGGCACGAGCAATTTCGGGTCGCGCGTCTCCTCCTTCGATTTGAACAAACCGTACTCGTTCAATCGCAGCCCGCGCTCGATCGCGCGATGGCGCATGACGATGTTGTGCTCCTTGCTGCCGGTGAAATACGCCAGCGCAAACGGAAATTCCGCGTCGCTTACCACGCGCAAATCCGATTGGATGCCGCCCTGCAAGATGATTGAAGCCTTGGTCTCGCCCTTCGCGCTTACACTAACGACGGTCTGCTCGCTGGTAAACGATTCGATGACTTCCGACGGTTTCTTTGATGAAACCAAAAAATCAATGTCGCCGATGATTTCCTTGTTGCGCCGCAAACTTCCCGCCGTGCTGCAACGGATGACATCGGGATGCTGGCGCAAACTTTCGAGAATCGGTTCGGAAACCATCAGCGCGTCCATCAAGAGATGCCGGGAGGCGTGGCTGCGCCGAAAATTGATTCCCTCGCAAATTTTCGTCTGAGTTTTTTCGCCAAAACCGTCCAACTCCGCCACTTTGCCTTCCTTGCACGCAGCCTCCAGATCGGCGACGGTTTTGATGCCGAGTTTCTCGTAAAGCACCTTCACCTTCTTCGGCCCGACGCCGGGAATTTGCAGCAGCTCCAGCAAACCGGCCGGAGTGGCCGCCTTCAACTCCTCGTAATAGGGCAGCTTCCCGGTGGTGACGAGTTCAGTGATTTTTTTCTGCAACGCGTCGCCGATGCCCTTGATTTCGCCGAGACGCTCTTCTGCGATCATTTTTGCGAGCGGTTCGCGCAACGCTTCCACTGCCCGCGCGGCATTGGCATACGCGCGCGTCTTGAATGGATTTTCCCCTTTCAACTCGAGCAAAACGCCGATCTCCACAAGAATTTCCGCCACCTGATCTTTTTCCATGAAAAACAATATGCTGCGCGGGTCAACAAGTTTAAAGTTTTATGTTCAAGGTTTAAAGTTGGGCCGGTTCAAAACTAGAGACGTGTTGCGTGTTGCGTGGGAAAAACGAATTGACAAGCATTACACCTGCATTTTCCATCAGACCAAATGAAAAACCTAATTACGATCTGTCTCGCAGTCCTTTTGGTCGGTTGTGCAACTGGCACATACATAGTTACCGGAGCAAAGAGGCCACCGATTCCGGCGGAAAATGTGAAGCTATACCAGGAGCCACCGCCAAAGTACGATGTCATTGGAATTGTGAATGCGACTTCCTCAGGACATAACCAGATCCACATGGACGCCGCAGTCAAAGCGCTAAAAGAAAAGGCAGCCAAAATTGGTGCGAATGGAGTAATAATCGGAGCAGCCGGAGGAGGTTCGACCGCAGGAAGCGTAGGCGTTTCAAGTAGAGGCTCAGTTTTTGTCGGCGCAATTGGACAGCCGATTCAATTATCGGGCCAAGCCATCTACGTTCCTTAAGTGAAACAATTGCCAATCGTCCTCACCATCGCGGGTTCGGACAGCGGCGGCGGCGCGGGAATCCAGGCGGATTTGAAAACCTTCGCCGCGTTGGGCGTTCATGGCGCAAGCGTCATCACCTGTGTCACCGCGCAAAATCCGAAACACGTGATGCGCGTTCATCCCTGCCCGCCTGCAATGGTCCAAGGCCAAATCGAAGCGATCTTTGATGAGTTGCCGCCCGCAGCGATCAAAACCGGGATGCTTTATTCCGCCGGCATCATCCGGGCAATTGTCGCCTCTCTGAAAAAGCATCAAAAACGCGCGCCGTTGATCGTTGACCCGGTGATGATTTCGACCAGCGGAAAACCGTTGCTGAAAAATTCCGCAATCAATGTCCTCAAACGCGAATTGCTGCCGCTTGCGGCGTTGGTCACGCCCAACCTTGACGAAGCGGCGCGACTTACTGGCAAAACATTGCGTTCGGTGGAAGATATGCGCCAGGCGGCACGCGATATTCACGACGAGTTCGGTTGCGCGGCGCTGGTCAAGGGTGGCCATCTTCGCGGCGCTTCCGAAGCCGCGGACATTTTCTTCGATGGAAAAACTGAGTTGTTGCTCACCGCGCCGTTTGTAAAAAACGTGCGCACGCACGGGACCGGCTGCACGTACTCTGCGGGGATCGCGGCGTATCTGGCATTGGGGCAGCCCTTGCCGACCGCCATTTCCAACGCGAAGCAATATGTAACCCAAGCAATCGCGCAACATTATCGAGTCACTGGCCACGACGTCCTTGAACATTTTCCAAAATGATGACAGGGCTGGTGAACAATCATATTTCTGCCGATGACTTTCCCGTTTGCATTTCGCCCCAGCGACTTTGTAAGGTTTACCCATGGCGCAATTGGAAGTTTTGGGAATGATCGCCGGCAACCGCACGTTGCCGCTCGCTTTCGCGTGCCAGGCCCGCGCCCAAGGCGTCAAGCGCCTCGTGGCCGTCGCTTTCGATGGTGAGACCGACCCCGCGCTCGCGCAACTCGTGGATGAAATCGTCTGGCTCAAGGTCGGCCAGCTTTCCAAAATGATTTCTGCGTTCACCAGCCGCGGTGTGACGCAATGCGTCATGGTCGGGCAGATCGCGCCAAAAAATCTTTTTGATTTACGTCCCGATTTCCGCGCGATGACCCTGCTTTTTAAAATCAAGGAAAAAAATGCCCACACCATCTTTGGCGCCATCGCTGACGAATTGAAAAAGGAAGGCGTCGAACTCATCGAGGCCACGCCCTGGCTCAAACCGCTGATGCCCGGAGAGGGATTTTCGCTTGGGCCGAAACTTTCCGCCGAGCAACAGTCCGATATCGCCTTCGCATATCGTATCGCGAAGGAAATCACCCGTCTTGAGATTGGCCAGTTGGTTGTGGTCAAAAACGGCGTCGTGCTCGCCGTGGAAGGATTTGAAGGGACCGACAAATGCCTTGCGCGCGGCGGCGAACTGGCCGGACGCGATGGCGGGGCAGTCGCCGTGAAAGTCGCGCGGGAAAAGCACGATTTGCGCTTCGATATTCCTTGCCTCGGCCCAAAAACTTTGGAAACTTGCGCCTCGGCGAAAATTTCCGCGCTCGCCCTCGAACCGGGCAAGACCCTCCTGCTGGAACAGGATGTTTGCGCGGCATTGGCCGCAAAACATAAACTTTCAGTCACGACAATTCCTTCTACCAACCTCTAATTGACATCCCGTCACAATTTTTTCCGCGACGCTTAAATCGCAAATCGCAAATCTTAAATTCCATGCTTACCTCCCACGAACTCATCGGCTTCATGTCTCCCGCGCTGGCCGAGCAGATCATCAGTTACACTTTTGAATCCGACAAACCGCTTTACCGCACCACGCTCAACGCCGTCGCGGAGGCCCGCAAGGTCCGCCCCGTTTTTCTCGAACGCCAGCCGCGCGTCCAGCGCCATGCCACGATGCTCACCGTCCTTTCGCGCCCTTCGATGGAATTGATCGCCGGCAATCTCATCCGCCAATGGCTCGTTAAAAAGCAAACCTCCATGCTGGTGGAATTTCTCGATGCGCTCGGCATCCAGCACAAGGAAGGCGTCGTGGATGATTTGCCCAAGGAAATGGACGATGCCAAACTCCAGGCGGCCGTCGAAGGTCTGCTTGCCAAATATCCGCATGAAGCCGTGGCCGTTTATCTTCTCGCCTTCAATGACATGAACGAAGCCAACTGGCCCAATCTCAAGAAAATGCTCGAGCGCGATCCGCGTTTGCAGTTGGGGAATCATGGTTAGAATGGCGATATCAAAATCCAAAAAACTTCTGGCGTAACGTCCCGCCTCTAGTATGGTTCGTTTAGCGTCCATTGGGGCGCCAATGCACTCAATCTGAGGAATATCATTATGGAACCGAAAGCGGACATCGCACTCATTGGCCTCGCTGTCATGGGCCAGAACCTGATTTTGAACATGAACGATCATGGCTTCACCGTGGTCGCATTCAACCGCACTGTCTCCAAGGTGGACGATTTTCTCGCCAACGAAGCCAAAGGCACGAACGTCATCGGCGCGCATTCCATTCCCGAGATGGTTTCCCTGCTCAAAAAACCGCGCCGCGTCATGATGCTCGTCAAAGCCGGCGCGCCA
>DASRBR010000188.1:0-5584 GCA_035653495.1 Verrucomicrobiia bacterium | reverse complement strand
GGAAAGCGCTCGAACTCGACCCCCGCAACGCTGAATTGATCAGCGCGATCGGCCATCAATACCAGGCGTTGCGCCAGACCGAACGCGCACTGGCCTGCTTCGCACAAGCCGCCGCGGCCGATCCGCGCGGCATCAACCCGCGCATCAGCCTGGCCGTGCTGCTCGAAAAAAACCATCGCCTCGATGAAGCGCGGACGGCGGTCGCCCAATGTTTGGCGATTGATTCCAAAGACGACCAGGCCCGTTATTTTTCAGCCGTGCTCGACCGGCGCGAGGGCAAATTGGACGCTGCCGAACGCGCGTTGCGCGATTTAATCGCGTCCGAGCCAAAGCATCCTTTCGTGCGCTACGCCTGCCGTTATGAACTCGCGCAGATTCTGGACCGGACGGAACGCTTCGATGAAGCGATGCGGTTTCTTATCGAAGCCAAGGAAATGGTGCGCGCGTTGACTGATACCAAAGCGCTGCTGCGCGGTTACGATCAAAATGCCGAAAGCGCGAGGCGGTTCACCGGCAGCCAGCCGAAGGATATTTTGCATCAGTGGGCGAAATTTTTTCCCGAACGCAAACGCGAGCCAATTCCGCCGCTGATATTTCTGGGCGGGCATCCTCGCAGCGGGACGACATTGCTCGAACAGATTTTGGATGCGCATCCCGGAGTGGCGGCGTTGGATGAATCGCCGGCGTTTCTGGACGTGTTGCAGCCGGAATTTCATAAATCGAGCCAGCTTTCAAGTCCGCGCGTCAATACACTGCGACGGATGTACATCCAGGCGTTGCAAGCGGAATTGGGACCGTCTGCAACAGGAAAAATGCTGGTGGATAAAAATCCGTCGCCGACGACCCGACTGCCGGTTTGGCTTCGTGTCTTTCCTGAATTGAAGGTGCTCATTGCGTTGCGTGATCCGCGCGACGTGGTGCTGAGCTGTTATTTTCAGAACGTCGCGCTCAATTCCACGAATGTGAATTTTCTCGATTTCGACCGGCTTGCAAAACATTACGGCGATTTGATGGGCATCTGGCTCATGGTGCGCGAGTGGGACGGGTTCTCCTGGCTGGAGACGCGTTATGAAGACATGGTGGCCGATTTGCAAAAGGAGGGTCGGCGGGTCACGGAATTTCTAGGGCTCGCATGGCACGAAGACCAGGAACGTTTTCACGAAAAAAGCGGCCGCAAACAGCTTTTCTCGCCGACTTATCAGGATGTGACGCGACCGGTCTATAAACGTTCCGTCGCGCGCTGGCACGCTTACGAAAAATATTTGGCGCCCATCCTTCCGGCATTGGAACCATTCTGCCGCGCGCTGGGGTATGCGTAAGGTGCGAGGTCACTTTCCCGTTTCGTTCTTGGGAGGAATTTTTTGAAGTTTTTCCACCACGCTGCGCACTTCGCCGGATTTCAAGCGCGTTCTCAATGTATCGCCAGCGTTCACTTCATCGGCGGAACGGATGACCTTGCCGGATTCCGCGAGTATGGTGATGGAATAGCCGCGCGCGAGGACTTGTTCCGGGCCGAGCAATCGCAAGTGCTTTTCCAGCGCAACGAGCCGGTTGCGTCCAAATTCCAACTCGCGTCGCGCCAGTTCACCCAAGCGCCGCGTGGCCTGCTCCAATGCATCGCGGCGCCGTTCCCAGATTTGCCTTGGACGCAGGCGCAGTAATCGTTCTGCCAGATTGCGCCACGCTTCGCGCTGGCTTCGTGTTCCCTGCCGCGTGCAACGCAAAAGACTTGCCTGTAAATCATCAAGCCGCTGCAACCATTCATCGAATTTTCTGCGCGGATGCATGCGCAACAAACGTTGCTGCGTTTGCACGAGTTCGTATTGCTTGTCGTCCAATCGCTGCCGCAATAATTGTTTCATCCGTTCGGCGGCTTCGGCCAAAAACTGGCAGCTTGAAAAAATTCCCTCGGTGATGATTTCCGCCGCGGCGCTGGGCGTCGCCGCGCGCAAATCGGCCACAAAATCGCCGATGGTAAAATCAATCTCATGCCCAACCGCCGAAACGACCGGCAATTCCGATTGAAAAATCGCGCGCGCAACCACCTCCTCGTTGAACGCCCACAAATCTTCCAGGCTTCCGCCGCCGCGAGTCACTAAAATCAAGTCAAGCGCGTGTTGCTTGTTGCGTGTTTCGTTTCTATCGACATTCGATGTTTCCTGACTTTGTCGGGATTCGGTGTTCGATGTTTGCCTTTTGTGAAAATCGTTCAGCAGCCGGATCGCCGCCGCAATTTCGTTCGCCGCGCCCTGCCCTTGCACCCGACACGGCGCAAGCACCATTTCCAGACTCGGATTGCGCCGCTTGACCACGTGCAGCACGTCGCGGATGGCCGCACCCGTTGGCGAGGCCACAATGCCGATGCATTGTGGATAACGCGGCAAGGGACGCTTGCGTTCCTGCGTGAACAAACCTTCCGCGTTCAGCTTCTGCTTCAATTTTTCGAACGCGACCTGCAAAGCGCCGATGCCCTGCAACTCGACCGCCGTGACGCGCAATTGATATTGCCCGCGCGGTTCATAGACGGTGAGGTCGCCCTGCACCACCAGCTTGCGGCCATCCTGGATCAGCGCGCGGCTTTCCAAGGCCTCGTTGCGGAACAAAACACAACTCAACTGCGATTCCGAATCTTTCAGCGTGAAATAAAAATGGCCGGAACTTTGCGCGCGAAAATTCGTCACCTCGCCCGTGACCCACACCTGCCCAACATTCTTTTCCAACAACCGCCGCACCTGCGAGGTCAGTTCGGACACAGAAAGCACCTTGCGAATCGCCTCCACCGGAAACAACTCGCCAAAATCCCACTGTGATTTTGAAGGTTTGCTCATTCCTGACCGTGCAAGTTTTTGAGCCGGTTGTCGAAATAACCAACTAAATCGGGCGCTCCTGGCCAGGAAGACGCAGGGAAGCAGGCCAAATGCATCCGCAGTTCGGACAGGGTGTGTCGCTCCCAATCAATTAACATGCGTGGAATTTCATGAATTGCTTCCATCACCTCATTTATCATTTTTGCAGAAAAGGTGGCTCCGAGTGTCTGGTTGCGGCAGAAAATGCAGGCGAATGAAATGGTATCGTTTCCTGCTCGAAGAATTGGCTCTGGAGCGATGCTCATATTTAAAGTTTCTTTGCAGACTCTGCCAACGGCTCCGAAATTCTAACAATCTTCTCCGCTTTTCCCGTGTGCGCATTGATGTCTACCAGCGCGCCTTGCAATTTGATGTTTTTCTCGGCGACGGCAAAGCGCTGCGGTTGCAGCGTCAAAAATCGTTTGATGATAGGCTCGATATCGCGGCCGATGATGCTTTCGTGCGGGCCGGTGAATCCGGCGTCGCTCAGGAATGCCGTACCGCCGGGAAAAATCTGTTCGTCTGCCGTTTGCACATGCGTGTGCGTGCCGATGACCGCGCTGACCTGGCCGTCAAGCATCCGCGCAATGGCGGCTTTTTCGGAAGTCGCCTCGGCATGGAAATCCAAAAAGATGATGTTCGTCTTCTGCCGCATTTTTTCCACCTCAGCGCGGATGGTGGTGAACGGATTGTCCAAATTCGGCATGAACGTGCACCCCTGCAGATTAATGATGCCGACCGGCGGCTGGTTGTTAGCCTGATAGACCACGCTCCCCTGTCCCGGCGTTCCTTGCGGATAATTCAATGGCCGCACAAACCGCGATTCGTTCTGCAACAGGTTCACCACTTCCTTCTGGTCCCAAAGATGATCGCCGGAAGTCATGATGTTCACGCCCGCGTTGAAGATTTCCTGCGCCGTGGCCGGCGTGATGCCTGAGCCACCCGCGGCGTTTTCGCCGTTCGCGACCACGATGTCCACGTTCAAGTCGCGACGCAAACGCGGCACCAATTCCTTCACCGCCCGACGCCCGGGTTCGCCCACAATGTCCCCGATGAACAGAATCTTCACGGCTTCAAGGTACTGCCGTGGCTCTTGCTGGCAACTGGAAAAAGGCGATCACCTATTTGTAATTGCTCCAAAAGACATAGATGCCGGGCTTTGCCTCTACACACATGTTGGTGTCCGAATCGTACGCCATCTGAAAATTGGTGCGACCGATTTCAATGCAATACTGATACCATGCAATCGCAATGGACTCAGGCTCTCTCTTTGTCCCCATGACAACGAGAATTTCCGGCTCTTCTTCGCCATCGAGATTCGTCTCGCCCCACTCGCGCTTGATGAAGTCCGGTCTGCTTTGAGGCGGCAATTTCAGAGCAGGTTGGCCGCCATACCAAAATTCCGAACGGTCGCCTGTGTCGTGCACTTTTCCTTCTTTGAATTTATCCATGGTTTCCACGGCCCATGATTGCAGCGGTTTCAGATCGGGTTTTTGACGAATGTCTTCTGCAAGGTCCTTAAGTTGCTGCTTAGCTCCGCTTTCGCCTCTGAAGAAACGCACAATGTGACCGGGAACACTGCGGTGATTCAGGTGAGCCCGCCAGATGAAATCAGCAAAGGCAGCCGTGAAAAAGATCGCAACGACAATTACTAATCGAATGGCCCTTTTGCGCACAAATTAACTTTATCAGGACTTATTTTGGAGGGGAGTCAAAACACATGGTTCGCCCAGCGCTTGCATTTGATTTTCCAGATCGACCGGAACTGAATTGCACATTAATGACACCTTCCTTTGGAAAAGGCGCATCCTGAATGCCCGCTATCCTTAAAAGTTCATTGATCGCTTGAGGCAATATATGCGCTGGAGGCGGAGCGAAGTCATGCCATTTTCCATCCACTTGGTAGCTGATGGTGGCGTTTGTGGCGTTGGCCGGAGGAAATTTCAATTCTGTCGCGCCATCTTGTTGCGCCTGGAACAAAACCAGCAAAACGAATCTTTCAATGGGCGTGTCGGCCATAAATCAGGGAACTTGGATCTGAAAAGTTTTGTGGCTGTTGTCGCGCATCATGGGCAAAACGACACCAAAAAGGAAAACCAAAAAGATAACGATGCCCACCAGCGCCATGAGCGTCTGCAACCAGACATAACGATTCACCGCGCGCGCTAGCAAACGGTTGTCCTCCTCTGTTGCGGTTTCGATCGGCTGCGCCAGCACCTTTTTCTTGGCTTGCGCGAATTCTTCGTCGCTCAACGTGCCGTCCTTGCGGAGCCGTGCCAGCCGTTCCAATTCATCGGTGATGTTCATTGATGGAAATGTCCACCACATGGGGAAAATGGGCAAAAAAATTTTGGCAGGCTGAATAACGCATATTACGAATGGGCGGCATTTGATGCCGCATTTTTCAAGCTTGAGCCGGCAAAAACAGGCGGTAAATTGGTTGCATGAAGAATTGGATTGTTGCAGACCCGGAACACCTAGGGGGAAGTCCGCGCATACGCGGCACGCGCATTTCCGTGTCGCTGATCCTAGAATCATTGGCCGCAGGCATGTCGATTCCTGAAATTATTGATGCTTATCCGAGCCTCACGGAAGAATCCGTCTGCGGCGCATTAAGGGAACTCGCACAACAAATGCAGCTTCAACCCGCGTGAGAATCCTGCTCGACGAGAACCTTCCTCGAAAGCTCGTTATACTCTCAACTCCATATAAATCACATCCAGCCAACGGCCGAATTT
>DASRBR010000187.1:0-3464 GCA_035653495.1 Verrucomicrobiia bacterium | reverse complement strand
GGAGTGCGGTAGTCCTCTACCGCTTTCGAACCGCCGCGAATACGCCAAACGCATTTTAGATCATGGATTCCATCCTCAAAGCGGCAGAGGACTGCCGCACTCCAAGGCAGGCTTCGCCTGCAGCCGAAGCAGCATCCGGGTAGGGACGGACCGCTGGGCCGTCCGCGGATCCCGCATGCGGGACAGCGCGAGGTCCCTACCTGTCGCGGACTATCCGTCCCATCTGTCCCATTCACCATTCCATTTTCAATGGTCATTGGGACCAGTTTACCATGCGGTCTTTCGAAAAATGAAACGTACCGTAGGTTTGACAGCATTTTTTTGAATTGGCTGAAAACGTCAGTTTTCAGCCAATTCGGCCAATGTTTATGCTGGTTTGCTGCTTTTCAAAAAAGTGATGTTTTTTGAGGGAGTGAAAAAACTTTTTTTCCTACAAACCAAAAGGGCTTTTTTCTGCTCCCATTAACACCGCACTTTAGTCCGGTGACTGCGGCAGGAAAACGGTGCCAGCCGTTTCAACGGCTTCCCAACACAGTCTTAAAACCGTTAAAACGGTTGAATGATGACCCGCGGCGCTAATCCCACCGGGCTGAAGCCCGGTGTTAATGAGAGAACGCCAGCGAAACCAGCGCGAGCGCAAATGCAGGCATGGCGTTATCCCGGTATTAATGAGAGCGCCAGAAAACAAGTAACCTGCTGTTCTCCTAGCACGGCGAAGCCGTGCCAGAAATTAGCCGGGGTTGAGCGAAGCGACACCCCCGGAAAGCCGCAAACACAATTTCTTCCATCCTGAAGGGATGGCAGAATCATCGACGTCCTGTCACATTTTTCTGGCACCCCTCCAGGGTGCAAATCCTTTCATACTCTTCCGGGGGTGTCGCGAGCTTGCCCGTCTGGAAAGACCTCGCTCAACCCCCGGCTAATTTCTTGCAAACCCTCCGGGTTGCTTTTCTTCACGCGTTCCCTGAATCTATTCTGCGCCTTCATCTGCCGTCGTCCAGAATAGGCGGGGAATTCTCCCTTTTTTTCCTCTGCCAACCCTCCAATTTGTGGTATGAGTAAAGGATGCAAAATAGGCCGGTTGATTCATACAGGCGCCATCGAAAATCGCCTGCATCGCCATTATCGCCGGTCGCAGGCTCAATCCAATCCACTCTTCCATGAAAGTTCCCAAGTTGTTCCTCTCAGTTGTCATAGTTGCAACGTTGGCCATTGCGCCGTTCTGTTCTCCGGCCCGCGCAGTCGAAGCCGTTCCCAAGCCGGACGCCAATCTCGACCTGGCGCGCCAGTTGAACCAGGCATTCGTGAAGGTGGCCGAGGAGGTTTCGCCTTGCGTGGTGGTCATCACGGTTGTGCAGAAGGCCGGCGCCAATCCGCACACGGACGACACCAGCCAGGGCGATGAGCAACAGGACCCGTTGCGACGCTTTTTCCAACGTCAACCCGAACAGCCCGAAAAAACCACCGGCCAGGGCTCGGGCATCATCATCCGCAAGGATGGTTACATCCTAACGAATCGTCACGTGGTCGAAGACGCGGAGAAGATTGAAGTGCGGCTCAAGGATGGGCGGACTTTTCGCGCGGAGGTTCGTGGCGTGGACGCCCCGGCCGACATTGCGGTGATCAAAATTGACGCAAACGATCTTCCAGTCGCCAGGCTCGCGGATTCATCGAAAACGCGCGTGGGCGAATTCGCCATTGCCATTGGCGCGCCGTTCGCGCTGGATTACAGCGTCACCTTCGGCCACGTGAGCGCGAAAGACCGCACCGACATCGTTGCGGGCGACACCGGCAGCCAGACGGCACTGCTCGACCAGAGTTTCATCCAGACGGACGCGAACATCAATCCCGGTAACAGCGGTGGACCGCTCGTCAATATTGAAGGCGAAGTCATCGGCATCAACACGTTGATCCGCGGTTTGCACACGGGCATCGGCTTTGCCATTCCGATCAATCTTGCGCGCGAAATCGCGGATAAATTGATCAGTGACGGCAAGTTCACCCGTTCGTGGCTTGGCGTGGGGATTTTTTCGTTCCGCGAAGCTCCGAACGTTCGCCCGAATTTCGAGGGGATGCAGGATGGCGTGCTGGTGCATGAGATTGTCCCCGATGGCCCCGCCGCAAAATCCGATTTGAAGGCAGCGGATGTGATTGTCGCCGTGGACGGAAAGCCGGTGGTCACGTCGCAGCAATTGAAAGACGAAATCCGCGCCAAAAAAGCCGGGGAGCCGGTGGTGCTGGATGTGCGCCGAAAAACGCACACCGCTCAAGGCAGCATCATGAAGGCGCTCAAAGTGACGGTTCACACCCAAGTCTATCCGGATGATACCCAGCTTGCCAGCATCGATGAAAAATCTTCGCCGCAGGAAGTTTCAGCCAACCGCAATCCGCTCGGGTTGAAAGTGAAGGTGCTGACCGCCGAGCTTGCCAAAAAATATAATGTGGACATGGCAAAAGGCGTGATCGTGACTTACGTGCAGAGAAACGGGCTCGCAGACCAAAGCGGCATTGAAGAAGGCGACATCATCACTTCCATCGAGGAGGAAACCATCGCCAATCCCAAGCAGTTTCAAGAAGCCATCAAGAGCGTGGACATCAAAAAAGGCGTGATCGTGCACCTCATCAGCATTCGCGACGGCGCCTCGCGATTTGAAGTGTTGAGAGAAGCGGAGGAGTGAGCAATCTGGTTGGGACGGCGCGCTGCGCCGTCCGCGGATCCCGCATGCGGGACAGCGCGATGTCCCTACCAGCAGTCGCGGCCCCTTGGCGAGGATGGCGATTTCTTGCCAGAAAAAAGCTTTGTCAACTCCTTCAGTTCCCATAATACTCTTCCCAAACTTGTGCTATAATTGAATCGAATCGCGTATGTCGTATCAAATGTCCGATCTGCTGCAGTTGGTGGTTTCCGAAGGGGCTTCCGATCTTCATATCCGTGTTGGCGTGCCGCCCGTCATCCGTGTCCATGGAATTTTGCATCGTGTTGAAGGGCCGACATTGGAGCCGGAAGACACGGAAGAACTGATGCGCAGCATCACTTCGGACGACCACATCCAGCACGTGCGCGAACGCGGCGGCGCGGATTTCGGTTTCGCGTTCGGCGAGCTGGCGCGTTTTCGTGTGAGCGTGTTCAAGGACAAAGGAAATTTCGGCATGGTGCTGCGCCAAATCCCCACCAAGCTGCTGCGGTTGGAGGACATCGGGCTTCCTCCCTCCGTGCGCGAACTGCTTTACAAGCCGCGCGGTCTCGTGCTCGTCACCGGCCCGACCGGGTCGGGCAAAAGCACCACGCTTGCCTCGATGATCAACATCATCAATGAGGAACGCGATGAGGCGCACATCATCACGATTGAGGACCCGATCGAATTTTATCACAAGCACAAGAAGGCGGTGGTCACCCAGCGCGAGATCGGCGTGGACGTGCCGAGTTTCGCGGAGGCTTTGCGCCGCGCCTTGCGCCAGGACCC
>DASRBR010000186.1:0-5264 GCA_035653495.1 Verrucomicrobiia bacterium | reverse complement strand
TTGCGCGCGTGGATTGACCAGGGCGCGAAATGGGACGCGGGCGTGACGTTTGGCCGCCAGATGGCCGCCAATCTCAAGCCGCATCGCCCGGAGGTTCCGCCCGCCTCGCAAAAAAATGAAAATCCCATCGACCGATTCCTGGGACCTTATTTCACCGCGCATCAAATCAAGCCGCCAGCCCCGGTGAACGACCGGCTTTACGCGCGCCGCGTCTATCTGGACATCATCGGCCTGCTGCCTACGCCGGAGCAAATGCAACAATTTGTTTCCGACCGCCACTCCGACAAACGCCAGCATCTGGTGCGCTCGCTTCTGGCAGACAATTCCAATTATGCGCAGAAATGGCTGACGTTTTGGAACGATTGCCTCCGCAATGATTATCGCGGCACCGGCTACATTGACGGCGGTCGCAAACAGATCACCGGTTGGCTTTACGCAGCGCTCGCGACCAACATGTCTTACAACCAATTCGTCGCGCAGCTCATCAATCCCACCCCGGCGTCGGAGGGTTTCATCAACGGCATCGTTTGGCGCGGCGTCGTCAACGCCAGCCAAACGCCCCAAATGCAGGCCGCGCAAAATATTTCGCAGGTCTTCATGGGAGTGAATCTCAAATGCGCTTCCTGCCACGACAGTTTCATCAACGACCTCACGCTGGCGGATGCCTACGGCTTGGCGGGTATTTATGCAGACGGCGAACTTGAGATGGTGCACTGCGACAAGCCCACCGGCCAAAAGGCCGAACCCAAATTCCTTTATCCCGAACTCGGCACGATTGATCCCAAGCTCGACAAACCTGCGCGCCTCAAGCGCCTTGCCGAAATCATCACCGAGCGCACCGACGCGCGTCTCACTCGCACGATGGTCAATCGTCTTTGGCAAAAGTTCATGGGACGCGGCCTCATTGAACCGGTGGATGACATGGACAAACCATCCTGGAACCAGGATTTGCTCGACTGGCTGGCCGAAGATTTTGCCGATCATGATTACGACATGAAGCATGTCATTGAACTCATGCTCACCTCGCGGGCCTATCAAATGCCCGCCGTGAGCTTCGATGAAAAAGACAGCGCGGCATTTGTCTTTCAGGGCCCGCTTGTGCGCCGCATGTCCGCCGAACAATTCCGCGACGCCTTGGGCGAATTGACCGGTGTTTGGTACGACCAACCCGACGCGCAGATTGATTTCACTCTCGGCAGGACCAACGCGCCCATCGTTCCACCTATCGAGGCGCAATATATCTGGAACGATCCCAAAGCCGCCACGGCTGCGAAGCCCGGCACGGTTTATTTCAGAAAAACGTTCAAGCTCGACGAAGTGCCGAACATTGCGCTTGCTTTCATCGCAGTGGACAACGGCTTCACTCTCTACGTCAACGGCAAAAAAGTTTCGTCTGGCGACGATTACGGCCATTTGTTCTCAGCCAACATCCGCAAGCAACTCGTCAAGGGCGACAATTGCATCGCGGTGGAAGCGGTGAACGAAGGCGACGGTCCCAATCCCGCAGGGCTTTTCTTCTACGGCTGCATGCGGCAGATGAAGAAGGACAAAACTGCCGTCATGGATTTCGCGAGCGACAAATCGTGGCAATGGTCCGATACGAAAGCCAGCGGTTGGGAAAAAGCGTCCTTCGCTGCGGACAATTGGAAGTCCTCATTCGAACTCGGACCGGCATCCACCTGGCACATGGATGGTCAAGTGCAGGCCGCACTGGCCGCGCCTCAAAATTACGGCAAGATTCGGGCCGTGCTCGTCGCTGGCGACGCCCTCCAGGACGCGCTGGGCCGGCCTGATCGCGAACAGACCGTCACCACGCGCAATTCTGCCGCGACCACCTTGCAAGCGCTGGAGCTGACCAATGGCCGCGAATTGTTCGACATCATGAAACGCGGCGCGCAAAACATTCTTGCCGAAAACGAATCGAAATCCGATTTGATTCCGCGCATCTATGCCCGCGCGCTGGGCCGCAAACCAACCACTGAAGAACTCAAACTGGCCCGCGAAATCGTCGGCCAGCCCGCGCAACCTGCCGGTGTCGAAGACCTGCTCTGGAGCGTGACCATGCTGCCGGAATTTCAGTTGATTTATTGAATCCGAGCACCGTGACCGGGTTTGCGCCGGTATTCCATCATGGATGAAGGCGCCCTTTGCTCTGCATTAATTTTACTTTCCCAACTCAGCTTCTCTTGCTACTGTGTTGGAAGTCGCGGCCTTAAAAAGCCCGAAGCAAGGATTCATTTATTGGTGCGCCGATGTGGCGGAATTGGCAGACGCGCTAGACTCAAAATCTAGTGCCTTCACAGGCGTGTGGGTTCGACCCCCTCCATCGGCACCATTTGTTGTAGCTGAAACATCGAACGCCCAACCTCGAACATCGAACGCCGAATTGTTACTACCAAGGCTCCAAGACACCAAGGGGTTAAACCTTGGAGTGCGGCGACATGTCGCCGCTTTCGAAAGCGCGGACATGTCCGCGCTCTCCAAAAACAGATGGTCACCCTTCCGCCGCGCTAAAAAATGTTTATTTTTTTAGCCCGGTTTATGCGTCAATAAGCGTCACAAGGGGTCACAAGCCGTCACAAACTAAGTGTCACAAACTGCCTATCCGACACAACGGTAGGGCAGATTTGGCAGTCTGCTAAGACCTCCTCCGCCCAAATATCAGGGCGGCGCGGCAGCACCCCCCTACCTTAGATCAACGAAAGGTAGACACATTGCGCTGTCCCGCATGCGGGATCCGCGGACGGCCCAAGCGGTCCGTCCCTACCACGCCGCATTATCCGACGCAATGCGACATTATCCGACACAGCAGGCGGAGCCTGCACCCGATAGGAACCCATCGTTACCTGGTTACATGGTTGCATCGTTACAACACGCGCAAGGACGCTAAAAAATTTTTATTTTTTTAGCCCGGTTTATCCGCGACAAGGCGCGACAAGGCGCGACAAGGCGCGACAAGGCGCGACAAGGCGCGACAAGGCGTGACAAAGGATGGCGAAAGGCAAGATGTTCGATGCTCGATGCTCGAAAGCCCGCTCATCCAGCATCAAGGATCCTGCATCCAGCATCCGACCCTCAAGGCCGGCGATCATGGAGGATAGAGGATGGAGGATAGCCGGGAACTGGCGGTTACAACGTTAAAAAGTTACAACGTTACATCCAGCCTCAAGGATCCTGCATCCAGCATCCGACCCTCATGGCCGGCGATGATGGAGGATAGCAAAAATCCCCGACCCGGAACTCGGAACTCCGAACCCGGAACTCGCACCGCGCATCGCGCATCCGATTCAAATGTCAAAGAACGACTTGTCCGCCATAGCTTTCGCGACGGCGGACCCTTCCGCCTTCGCCCAGTGGCGATGGCGGATTTTCACCCTGTCCGCCGTAGCCTTGGCGGAGGTGGACCGCGGCCTTGTCCTCCGTAGCCTTGGCGAAGGAGGATAGCACGTCCTTTTTGGGTGTCAAGCATTATTTATCAGAGGCGCTGTTACATTGCCTCGACTCCCCCCCCGGCGCCGAAAGCACCAACTTTAAACCTCAAACCTCAAACTTCAAACCTGGCGCAAGCCAACCACAAATGGACAGAAATCAACGCAGATTTTTATGATTTGCCACGAAAAGGCACAAAACGCACAAACCTTTACCACTCGGAATGCTGGTCCGATCCGGCCATCAACCACCTGTCAGCCGTAGCTTTGGCGGAGGCGGATCAACACTCAACCATCAACCATTTCCGTCGCGCGAAGTCCGCGAAGCAGGCGAAGGCTGGCAGAGCCTGCCAATCGCTGTACTTGTCGCCGGAGCACTATGCGGTTTAATCTCGTCGCCATGAAGCTAGCTGATCTCCTTGTCGGTCCAAAAACTCATGCGCTCGACTTCTTTCCGCCTACCGTTGTCGCCAATGTCGAAAAACGCTTGGCCGACAAGGAAGGGAAACCAGTCATACGCTGCCTTGTTCGCGACAAGCTCTTTGCCGCCAAGCCAGAGGAAATCGTCCGTCAACTCTGGCTCGAACATCTCGTCCGCGCTTACAAATATGACGTGCGCCGGTTGGCTGTGGAAGTTCCCGTCACGTTTGGCCGCGATACTTCAAAACGCGCCGACATTGTCATTTGGGATGCCGACCGCGAGAACGTCGCCTACTGCATGATCGAGGTGAAAGCGCCCAATGAAAAAGCCGGGCGCGATCAGCTAAAATCCTACTGTCATGCCACTGGTGCGCCGCTTGCGCTGTGGAGCAACGGAGTAGCACCGGTCGTCTGGCATCGCAAGAATCCCAATTACTTCGTCCCCATCCCTGATTTGCCGACTTCAACCCAAACGATTGAAGACATTGCCGGTCAGCCGTGGACAATTGAAACGCTCATCGAAAAAGAGAATGAGCGAAATCGGGAAGGCCGGCTCGCCCGCACGTTGCGCGACTTGATTGAAGGCATGGAAGATGAAGTGCTTGCGAATGCCGGAGTCGATGTTTTCGAGGAGGTATTCAAACTCATCTTCACAAAACTCTATGACGAGATCGCCTGCTATCGCGGTCGCTATCTCCATCTTCGCTTTCGCAATTCCAACACGGCCGCGCAACTCAAGAGCAACATCCAAAAACTATTCGATGATGCCAAAGAGGAATGGCCTGGTGTTTTTTCCGAGGGCGAAAGACTCCGCCTAACGCCGGACCATTTGCAAGTCTGTGTCGGCTATCTTGAAGAATGGAAATTGTTCAATTCGAATCTCGACGTGATTGACGACGCCTTCGAGTATCTCGTCAATCAATCTGCCAAAGGGGACAAAGGCCAGTATTTCACGCCTCGCTGGGTGATTGACATGTGCGTGAAGATGCTCAATCCCAAAGAAGAGGAATATCTCATTGATACCGCTGCAGGCTCGGCGGGTTTCACAGTTCACGCGATTTTTCAGGTCTGGAAAGCCATCCTCGAAGACATGGGTAGAAACCAGAGCGAGCTTTTTACGATGGAAGAAAAGCCGCAACGGTGCAAGGATTACGTCAACAAGAAGGTATTCGCAATTGACTTCGACGAGAAAAGCGTTCGCGTTGCCCGCTGCCTCAATCTAATTGCTGGTGACGGACAAACCAATGTTCTCCATTTGAATACTCTGGACTGGAGGAAATGGGACGAAACAATCAAGGAAGACGACTGGCAAGCCACATACGGGCCGGGTTGGCAAAGGATGCGTCGGCTTCGCGCCAGCAACGGCGACAATCGTGCTTTCAAGTTCGACGTGCTCATGGCAAATCCGCCGTTTGC
>DASRBR010000185.1:0-9624 GCA_035653495.1 Verrucomicrobiia bacterium | reverse complement strand
GTGCTCATGACGATATACGCTGCGCGGACGCCGTTGAAATAACCAAAAGGATAGTTCAGCTCGGCGGGACAATTCAGGGCGTTGGTGTTTTGGATGTAGGCAATGATCTGTTGCATCCAGCTATGATGGCCGGCATCGAACTGGTCCCATGCGATGGTCCCGCCGGATTCGGGATAAAGCCCGTTGAAATCGTCGGCGTACATTTTCATGCTCAGGCCGATTTGATGCAGATTGGAGGCGCATTGCGTGGTGCGGGCGCGTTGCTTTGCCTTGGCCAACACCGGCAAAAGCAACGCAGCCAGAATGGCAATGATTGCGATGACGACGAGCAGTTCGATAAGGGTAAACCCTTTCCGCATCACACGAACCTGCAACAATTGAGTCAATTTTGGTTTCATGAAGAAGCCTGTCCCAAGGCTCACCACATCAGACGATTCTGTGGAGGATTTCTTCATTCCTTATTCCTAAAACCAAAACCAAACACCAGTTGTGACGTCACGCAAGGTGTTACATCTCACTTTGGCCCGCGCTTGTGAAATATTTCACAAATTCCACTTGCCCTCCTTTTCACCCCCATTTACTTTGTCTCTGTCGGCGGCGTTTCCGCCGCATTATGCAGACAAGCACCGAAATCGGATACAATTCGAAAATCGAAGGCGATGTCATCGTCACCCGCGTGGACGCCGCATTAAGCTGGTTTCGCAAAAATTCACTTTGGCCTATGCCCATGGGGCTGGCTTGCTGCGCCATCGAGTTGATGGCCGCGGGCGCAAGCCGTTTCGACATTTCCCGGTTCGGCTCCGAGGTCATGCGCTTCTCTCCCCGGCAATCGGACGTGATGATCGTCGCCGGGACGGTCACCTACAAGATGGCGCTCGCGGTCAAACGGATTTACGACCAGATGGCCGAGCCGAAATGGGTGATTGCCATGGGTGCGTGCGCTTCGACGGGCGGGATGTATCGCAGTTATGCCGTTTTGCAGGGCGTGGACCGCATCATCCCGGTGGATGTTTATGTGGCTGGTTGTCCGCCGCGTCCGGAAGCCCTGCTGGACGCCCTCATCAAGCTTCAGAACAAAGTCGCCAAAGAACCTGTGCTGTCCACTCAACGCAAAGTGGCCGCATGAGTGGACGACTTTGATTTTTAACTCTAACCTGAGATTGGGACTCGTGGAACAAGCGCAACAACTCAAAGCCAAATTCGGCGAATTGATCTCCGAACCGATGGAATTTCGCGGCGAAACAACCTTGAAAGTCCTCGACGCCGAACGCATCGTCGAGGTCTGCGAATTTGCCAAGCGCTCGCTCGGGTTCGATTACCTTCTCGACATTTGCAGCATTGATAATTATGGCGATGACCCGCGTTTCACCGTCGTTTACCACCTTTATGGTCTTGGCCATCGCCAGCATTTGCGGCTGAAAACGGACGTGAGTGAGGAAAAATCCGAGTTGCCGACCATCACCACCGTCTGGCGCACCGCCGATTGGCATGAGCGCGAGATTTACGACATGATGGGCTTGCGGTTTCGTGGCCATCCCGATTTGCGCCGTATTTTGATGTGGGAAGGCTATCCTTATTTTCCCTTGCGCAAGGATTTTCCGCTGGCCGGCAAACCGAGCGACATGCCCGAAGTGGCCTTCTCCAAACCCGCGCCGCTGGAAGGTGGGCCGTTCGTGACCATCGCCGGTGGCAAAGACCGCATCGCCCGCGAACCGCGCGTGCGCATTCCCGAGACGGACGCGATTGAAACGAATGCGCGCTTGGAACGTCGGAAAGAGATTCAAGAGGCGCACGGCCGTTCGCATGGGCCGGGGCCGATTGAACCTAAAAAGTAACTTTTCGTCCGAGAAAGAATCTTAATGAATGCATCAACCGCACCGGCAAGCGACGAGCAACAAATCCGCGATTTGGTTGCGACATGGATTCGCGCGACAACAGCGGGTGATTTGGACACCGTGCTCGGTTTGATGTCCGAGGACGTGGTTTTTTTGCTGCCGGGCCAACCGCCGATGCGTGGGCGCGAAGCATACGCGGCCAGGTCTCGCGCGATGCAGGGCAAATTTCGCATAGAGGGAACAAGTGACATCCAGGAAATCCAGGTTTCCGGTAACCTGGCTTATTGCTGGAACAAACTGGCAGTAACTGTAACTCCTTTGCCAAGTGGCGCGGCGAAACGCAATTCCGGTTACACGCTCACGATATTGCGCAAGCAACCTGCGGGAAATTGGGTAGTTGTCCGAGATGCCAACATGGTGATTCCGGAAAATTAAATGATTTTAAATCATGGCCGAAGTGCACGACATCGAATTTAGAGAGCCCGCCGCGAAATTCGCGGCTGCCATCAAGCCGGGCGGCGCGACGTCTGCAACGATTGCCAACGCAGAATCGCAGGATCTCGAAAGCGAAAAGATGGTCTTGAACATGGGACCGTCTCATCCGGCGACCCATGGCGTGTTGCGCATCGTGCTCGAATTGGACGGCGAAATCATCACCAAGGCCGCGCCTGACGTCGGCTATCTGCATCGCGGCGATGAAAAAATCGCCGAGAACATGACCTATACCCAGTTCATTCCTTACACAGACAGACTGGATTATCTCGCGCCGCTCTCCAATAACGTGGCGTATGCGCTTGCGGTCGAAAAATTACTGGGCGTGGACAAGGACTTGCCGCCGCGCTGCCAATACATCCGCGTGATTTGCTGCGAACTGGCGCGTATTTCTTCGCATCTGCTTGGCTTGGGCGCATTCGCGATGGATGTGGGCGCCTTGACTGTCTTTTTGCATACGTTCACCCAACGCGAAACGATTTATAATCTCATCGAAGCGATGACTGGCGCGCGGTTCACCACCACTTACACGCGCATCGGCGGGCTTTCGCGCGATTTGCCGCCCGGCTGGGTCGAGCAATGCCGCAAGTTCCTGAACGAAGTCGTCGTGAACTTCGACGAGTCTGAAAAATTCCTCACTCGCAATCGCATCTTCGTGGACCGTACGCGCGACATTGGCGTCATCTCGAAGGAGGACGCGATTGATTATGCATTGAGCGGGCCGAATCTGCGCGGCAGCGGCATTGATTTTGATTTGCGCAAGGCACATCCATACCTCGTTTACGACCAATTGAAGTTTGACATTCCCATCGGCTCAGCGGGCGATTGTTACGATCGTTACCTGGTCCGCATGGAGGAAATGCGCCAAAGCGTGCGGATTTTGCATCAGTGCCTCGATCAGCTTCCGGGCGGGCCGGTGAGCATTCCAAATGGCAAGACCGTTTTGCCGCCCAAGGAAAAAGTTTTGACGAGCATGGAGGAATTGATCCATCAATTCATCCTTGTCACGCAGGACCAGAACGGGCCGCCCGGCGAAGTTTATTTTGGCGCCGAAAATCCCAAAGGCGAGCTTGGTTTTTACATCAACAGCAAGGGCGGCGGCACGCCGAATCGTCTGAAGATCCGCGCACCGTCCTTCGTGAACCTGAGCATCCTGTCGCATCTTTTGCCCGGCCATATGATGAGCGATGTGGTGGCGATTCTTGGGTCTTTGGATTTTGTGATGGGAGAATGTGACCGTTAAACATCAACCGACTAACAACTATGAGCCAAAACGCAGCCAATGCCTTTGTCTGGTGCGACATCCCGGTGACCAATCTCGATCGCGCCATCAAGTTCTATACCGCAGTGCTGGGGCAACCCGTCAAAAAAGAATCCATGCCCGGAGCCGCGTTCGGTCTTTTGCCGCACGCCAACGACAGCGTGAGCGGTTGCCTGGTTGAGATGAAAGACCGCAAGCCTTCCACCGATGGCCCGCTGGTTTATTTGAATGCGGAGGGCAGAATGGACGCCGCTCTGGCGGCGGTGACAGCAAACGGTGGAAAGGTCATTCAACCGAAACATCCCATCGGCCCTTATGGTTTTCGCGCGGTCTTTCAGGACACCGAAGGCAATAACGTTGCCTTGCATTCGCATTAAAGTTTTTGAATTGATTCGATGAGCTTTTCCGTTCCGCCAAAACTTGAAGCCGAGTTGAACGAACTCATGACGCATTATCCGCAGAAGCGGAGCGCGTCGTTGATGTTCCTGCACGCGCTGCAGGAGCATTTTGGCTGTCTGTCGAAAGAAGCCATCGAATGGACGGCTGCGAAACTGGAATTACAGCCCATCAACATCTATGAGTTGGTGACGTTCTATCCGATGTTCCGCCAGGAACCCGCGGGCAAGTATGTTTTGAAAGTTTGCCGCACGCTCAGTTGCGCATTGGGCGGGTCGCACAAATTGCACGAGCATTTTTGCAAGAAGCTCGGTCTGGATTCCCACGCACATGGATTGCAGACAACGAAGGACGGGAAGTTTTCGGTCGAATTTGTCGAGTGTTTGGCCAGTTGCGGCACCGCGCCGGTCATGATGTGCAACGATGATTTTTACGAAGCCGTCAGCAACGAAAAAGCCGACAAAATCCTGGAGAGCTGCATATGAGCAATTTGAAATCTGAAATTTCAAATTTGCAATTCCGCGCAAGCGGAATTGGCTGCCGAACATGGATTCGAACCATGACAGACTGCTCCAGAGGCAGCCGTGCTACCGTTACACCATTCGGCAATCCCGAGGCTGACAAACTAGTGATTTTACGCGCAGAGTCAAGTCAAGGCTTGGGGGCTATTTTTCAATCCGCAATCCGTCCCGATCTATCGGGACAATCCGCAATCAACTGATGCCTTCCGAATACCGCCTCATCTTAAAATACGCCGACCAGCCCGGTTACACGCCGGACATCGAATGTTATTTGCGCAACGGCGGCTACGAAACGCTCAAAAAAGCGCTCGCCATCGCGCCCAAGACCCTGCCCGACGGCAAAACTGTCATCGGCTCGGAACAAATCCGCGATGAAGTGAAGCTTTCCGGTTTGCGCGGTCGCGGCGGCGCGGGATTTTCCTGCGGATTGAAATGGAGCTTCGTTGATCGCAAAAGCGGCAAGCCGATTTATCTCATTTGCAACGCGGACGAATCCGAGCCGGGCACGTTCAAGGATCGCCAGATCATTTACAAGGACCCGCACCAGATGCTGGAGGGGATGATCATCTCCTGCTACGCAAACGACGTGAAGCTCGCGTACATTTATATTCGCGGCGAATTTGCTGAAGGCGCAAAAATTCTGAACCGCGCATTGGCCGAGGCGCGCGCGAAAAATTTCTTGGGCAAAAAAATTCTCGGCAGCAATTACGATCTGGAGATTTACGTGCATCGCGGCGCGGGCGCCTACATCTGCGGCGAGGAAACGGGACTGATCGAGTCGCTCGAAGGCAAGCGCGCTTATCCGCGTATCAAGCCGCCTTATTTTCCGGCTGTGCTTGGGCTTTATCAATGCCCGACCATCGTCAACAACGTCGAGACGCTTTGCGCTGTCAAACACATCGTGGCCATGGGCGGCGCGGAATTTGCCAGGCTCGGCACGCCCAACAACACCGGCACGCGGATCGTGAGCATTAGCGGCCAGGTGAAAAAACCCGGCTATTACGAGATCGAGGTGGGCAAGGCGACGATCGGCCAATTGATCAATGATTTTGCCGGCGGATTGCGTGACGGCCGCAAGTTGAAGGCCATTATTCCCGGCGGTTCCTCGGCGAAAGTTTTCAAGGCTGGAGAGAAATTCAAGTTGAAGAAAAAGATCGAAGGCAAGGACGTCGAGCAGGAGGTCGACATGCTCGATTTGCCTTATGATTTTGATTCGTTGATGGCCGCTGGCAGCATGTCCGGTTCAGGCGCGATCATCGTGATGGATGATTCCACGGACATCGTCGAGGCGCTCGCGAACATCAGCGAATTTTACGCGCACGAAAGCTGTGGTCAATGCACCCCCTGCCGCGAAGGCTCACTCTGGATGAGCAAGGCGCTTCAGCGTTTGACCCGCGGCCAAGGCCGCGCTCAGGACGCCGATTACCTGGTGAAAATCGCCGACAACATCCCCGGTGGCCGGACGATTTGCGCCTTTGGCGAAGCGTGTTCCTGGCCGGTGCAAAGTTTCGTCGCCAAGTTCAAAGACGAATTTGTTGCCAAAGGCAAGGCTGATGAAGCAAAACGAACCTCGTCAACCGGTGCAGGCCCAACGGCGGAATTGAAGATCGCGGCGAGTCCGCTTTATGGAGGCTGACCATGGAAAAGAAATTTGTCATCTATAATGGCGTGAAAATGATTGAAGGCTGGCCTGAAAAAATTCAGGAGGCACAAACCATTGCCACATACGGTATTGGTGCCAGCGAGTTTGCGAGGGTTCCTTATGGTCAAGAAACAAAGAAACGTAGAAAAGACACGCCGTCCTGTGGGGATTGTGGTGTTTTGAAAGGACAGTTTCATGTGCTTGGTTGTGATGTTGAAGAATGTCCAGCATGCGGTGGCCAAGCATTAACGTGCAAGTGTCCTTATGATGAATAACTGCTTTCAATGAGTTCACCAACAACCGAAACCAAACCCGCACCGCCACCGGCCGAGACCATCAAGGTCAAGGTGGACGGCAAGGAAATCGTCGTGCCCAAGACGATGCCGGATCCCATTTCCGGCAGGCCCATCGCGACCACGATGATCCAGGCATGCACATTCGCAAAGGTGGACGTGCCGCATTATTGCTATCATCCAAAACTGCCGGTCGCGGGCAATTGCCGCATGTGCCTCGTTGAGTACGGCACGCCCGCCATGGGTCCCGATCGCAAGCCCGTCATGAATCCGGACGGCACGCCCAAGATCGCCAAGTCGACGCGTCCAGCGATTGCTTGCGCAACGCCGATTTCGCCGGGAATGGAAATTTACACCAACACCCCCGGCGTGAAGCAGATGCGCGAAGGTGTGCTCGAATTTTTGCTCATCAACCATCCGCTCGATTGCCCGATTTGCGATCAGGCGGGCGAATGCAAGTTGCAGGAGTATTCGGTGGATTACGGCCAGTCCAAGAGCCGGTTCGTGGAGCACAAGGTACACAAACCCAAACGCGTTGATCTCGGGCCGCGAATCGTTCTGGATGATGAACGCTGCATTCTTTGCACACGTTGCATCCGTTTCACGAAGGACATCGCGCACGATGACGCGCTCGGCATCGTCAAGCGCGGCAGTTACAGCACGCTCACCGCGTATCCCGGAAAGGCTTTCGATAATAATTACACCCTGAACACCGTGGATATTTGTCCCGTCGGCGCGCTCACCTCGAAAGACTTCCGGTTCAAGATGCGCGTCTGGTTTCTCAAGGAAACCAAAAGCATCTGCACGAGCTGCGCGACCGGCTGCAACACCATCATCGGCTCGCGCGAGGAAAAGATTTACCGTTACGAACCGCGCGAAAATGACGCGGTCAATTCCTGCTGGATGTGCGATTACGGGCGGCTCAATTACAAATGGATCGGCAGCGAAAATCGTTTGACTGAAGTGCGCATCGGCAAGACCACCACCACCTGGCCCAATGCGCTCAAGGAAATTTCTGCGAAGCTCGCGCAAACGAAACCCGGTTCAGTTGCGATCGTCGCATCCGCGCGGCAGACAAATGAAGAATTATTTTTACTCGCGAAAGTGGCCAAAAAATTTTGCGCGTTGACGGATTCCGTGCCGCGCATGAAGGAAGGCGACAAGCTTTTGTTAAGCGCAGACCGAAATCCAAACAGCAACGGCGCGCGCCTAACTGGCATCGCGCCTGCAGAAATGGGCTCGAATTTGCCGAAGATCGCCGACGGCATCCGCAACGGCAGCATCAAGACGCTCATCGTTTTCGGTGAAGATGTGACGAAGCATGGCATCGGCGCGGATTTGCTTGGAAAACTGGAGACGCTCATCGTGAGCGACATTTTGCCGAACGCCACCACCGAACTCGCGCATTACACCTTGCCCGGTTGCGCGCACGCGGAGAAACGCGGCACGTTCACCAACGGCAAAGGGCGTGTGCAAAGATTCTGGAAAGCTGTCGAACCGCGCGGTGATGCCCGGCCAGAATGGGAATTTTTGCACGAACTGGTTTACAACGTGACCGGCCAGAACGGATTTGTGAGCATCGAAGGCTTGTTCAACCTGCTGGCCGCGGAACTCCCGGCATTCCAAGGATTGACCTGGGCTGGGCTTGGTGAGCAGGGTGCAACGGTACCAATTTGATTTTTTTTCAATGCAACATCTGCCGAGCATTTTAGGTTTGGTCTCCGTGGCCGACGGAAATTCCAACGGCCATTTTGTGATTTGGAGCGTGGTGAAGATCGCCGTCGTCATCGCCGTGCTCATGACCATGGTCGCCTATTCAGTGCTCGTCGAACGGAAGGTTTCCGCGTTCATCCAGGACCGCGTGGGGCCAAATCGCGTCGCGCCGCCGCTCATCGGCAGCATACCGGTGATCGGGCCGTTCTTGACGCGATTGGGCATCTGGCAACCGCTCGCAGATGGGCTCAAGGCGTTCCTTAAGGAAGACTTCACGCCGGCATACGTGCGCAAAGTCTATTTCTGGCTCGCGCCGGCCATCACAATGATTCCGGCGTTTCTGACCATCGCTGTGATTCCGTTCGGCTCAACGCTCGGCGGCCAGCGAATGGTCATCGCGGATCTTAACGTGGGCATTCTTTACACTTTCGGCATCGTTTCGCTCGGCGTGTATGGAATCGTGCTCGCGGGTTACGCAGCCAACTCAAAATATCCGTTCCTCGGCGGCATTCGTTCCAGCGCACAGATGATTTCATACGAAATCTCCATGGGCATGTCCGTCATTCCTGTGTTCATGCTTGTTGGGAGCCTGAACCTCAGCGATGTCATCGGGTATCAAACGCATTGCTGGCTTGTATTCAAACAACCACTCGCATTCATCATTTTCTTGGTCGCTGCATTCGCGGAAACCAACCGCTTGCCGTTCGACATGCCGGAATGCGAGACCGAACTCGTCGCCGGTTACAACACCGAATACAGCTCGATGAAGTTCGCCATGTTTTTCATGGGCGAATATGCGAACATGATTGCAGCATCAGCAATGATGGTGACGCTTTTCTTGGGCGGCTGGACGCTGCCATGGTTTGGGCTGGACCATTCGGCGGCCACCGTCGGAATGGGCGTGTTGAGCATAGTGATATTCCTGGCGAAAGTCTGTGTGCTGATGTTGCTGTTCATTTGGGCGCGATGGATGCTCCCGCGGTTTCGTTACGATCAACTGATGCACCTCGGCTGGCAGCGGTTCATCCCGCTCACTCTGGCGAACATTTTCGTGACGGCGCTGGTTTTGTGGCTGGTGCATTAAAGAAATTCTTAGAAACAAAGAATGATAGTCAAACGCGACAAACTAACTTTTTGGGAGCGGCTTTATTTGCCGGCCATCCTTGGCGGGCTCAAGGTGACGCTACGCCATTTCTTCGGGAAAAAAGTCACCATGCAATATCCCGAGGAAAAATGGGTCGTCCCTCCTGGTTATCGGGGCGCGCCCTATCTCGTGAAAGACCAGGACGGCCGCACCAAATGCGTTTCATGCCAGTTGTGTGAATTTGTCTGCCCACCCAAGGCCATTCGCATCACTCCGCCCGGCCCGGCGGGATCGCCGGAAGCGGGCAACGTGGAAAAGGCTCCGAAGGAATTTGAGATCAACATGCTCCGGTGCATCTTCTGCGGCTTTTGCCAGGAAGTTTGTCCG
>DASRBR010000184.1:0-7807 GCA_035653495.1 Verrucomicrobiia bacterium | reverse complement strand
CTGCTGTTGCAAACGCGGCAACGGTCAAATTGATAAGGCCGACGACAATGCTGGAGGATTCCCCGTTTGATTAACCGGCGACCTGTTTGAGCTCAATCTTCCTCAACCCGGTCCGCGGGTTCTGTTCTCAAACGGTATGGCTTTACCCGCATCAAAGTCAGCCGTCGTTGCGCGGCAAACGCCTGCGGGCTTTGCGGAAATTCGTGGATCAATCGTTCCAAAATCTTTTCCACTTTTTCATTTTCCGCGTGTTGCTCAAGCATCCATGAGGCCATCAATGCCAGCCATTCCGCTGATTTCGCAGCCGGTTGTTCCGGCATGCCAAGCAACAATTCGAGCTGTTCGATGGCGAGATCGTGCTTTTTCAAATGATTGGCAAGAACTCGCGCCAGCTTTTCACGCGGCGCGACTTCGTTCGGGTCTTTCGTCAATTGCAAAACAAGCTGGTTCACCAACGCCATCCCATCTTCGGCGCTAAGCGGGGTTGCCGGCTTCGATGAGTCGAGTTCTTCGACCCACGCCGGCATGATGACCTTTTTGGGTTCATGTTGCGCCTCCAGTTCCTGGACTGAATGCGGCAATTGGTTGATGCGATGCCGCGCCATCCTCGCCAGATGAGTCCCCGGCATGCGGCGACAAATCTCTTCCAGCACGCGCTTCGCGGCAGCGGGGTCCTTGCGCAGGTTCAACTGCCAGTCAGCCAGGCGGTGCAACGCAACAGAAACCTGCGAAGGCGTGGTTGCCGGTTCGTCGCACAACTCGCAAATGGTCTTTTCCGCCTCGGACACATCATGGAACTGATTCGCATACAAATCCGCGAGCATCATCCAGCCGTCAAAATCTGTCTCGCATTTTTCCAGTTGGGCGATGATGGCCAGCTCGGCATCAGCATATTTACCGAACTTCATTTTTGCAATCGCCGCGGAGTAGGTGGGCGGCGGAGGTTTCACATCCGCCACGCCAAGAATGTAATGCGTCAAAGGCCAAACCCAAAAAAACGCGCCGATTGCCCCGCCGCTCCAGCCGAAGAAGTACATAAACGGCCATGTCGCCAATAACAGCACCGGCGACCAAACAATTGCGGCGATGACGAGATCGTCCTTGTTCCTTGCGCGTCGAAACAGGCTCGTCAAAAACCAGCCCAGGCTAAGCACGGCCCAGCAGGCGACAATCACCATCCCCGCGAGCCAAATCTGCGCCATGAATGCGTGGAACCCGAATCCGTTTTTCCGCAAGAAGCCGATATATCGCGTCAAGGGCGGCATGAGCGGCGACCGCCCGACGTTCATCAGTATCCAGACAAAAATCGGCGCGAGCAAACCGCGCTGCAGCCATTGCAGAAACCATTGGGGCGAATACGCCTGCGCGTCGCGGGCAAAGTCCCTCCAATAATAGAACACCAGCGCCACCGGGCATGCCATCAGGCAGATGAAGATAAGCCAAATCATACCTTCCTGTCGGAACGTGAAGAAACTAATCCGGCGCGTCGAAAATTCCAAGCCAGTTATGACGAAAGTGGATTGGCAATTTGTAAAAAAAAGGAGGGGGGCCTCCGGGCCCCCCGCTGCCTCGTGGGATAACTTCAATCTTTCGAATGAAGCATGAGGCACTGCAAAGATGAGCCTTTAAATCGAATTGTCAACCGAAAGTATTTCGCTGTTTCGAGTGTGTGATCGATCTGCATTCAAATGCAATTTTTCAACTTTAAAGTTCAATCGAGGCGCGGAATAATCTTTCCCATGCGCGATGAATCATTGAATTTTCTCAAGACGTTGGTCAACACTCCCAGCCCTGTCGGCCATGAAACACGCGGCCAGCGTGTCTGGCTGGATTACGCCTCAAAATATGCCGAGACGACCTATTCCGACGCTTACGGCAATTGCGTGGCCGTGCTCAACAAGGGCGGTTCGCCGCGTCTCATGCTGGCCGGCCATGCCGACGAGATCGCGATGGCCGTCAATTACATTGACCCGGATGGTTTCATTTACGTCCGCAAAATGGGCGGCGTGGACCCGGCCATCACCAAGGCGCAACGCGTCTTCATCCACACGCGCAACGGCCCGGTACCCGGCGTGGTTGGCAACGTCGCGCCACATCTCAGCAAGCACGATGACGGCGAAAAAAAAGCGCCGAAGATACACGACATCTTCATCGACATCGGAGTGAGCAACACCAAGGAGGCGGAGAAATTGGTGCAGGTCGGCGACCCCATCACGCTCAACGATGAATTTCAAATGTTGCGCAAAGACCTTGCCGTGGCGCGCGCGTTCGACAATCGAATCGGGACGTTCGCCGTCGCCGAGGCGTTGCGGTTGCTGAGTGAATCGAAAAGCAAGTTGCAGGCGGAAGTTTGCGCGGTGTCGAACATCCAGGAGGAGGTGGGTTTGCTGGGCGCGCGGCAAATCGCTTATTCGCTCAAGCCGGACGTGGCGCTGGTCGTTGACGTGACCCATGCCACAGATTATCCGACGGTGAACAAGGCGCAGCATGGCAACGTGAAAATCGGCCACGGCCCGACCATCACGCACGGCGGGTGCAATCATCCGGACGTGGTCGCGCGCATCGAACAGATCGCGAAGTCGAAAAAAATCTCGCTCCAACACGAAGCGATGTCCGCGACGAGCGGCACGGACACAGACGTGATTTTCTGGACGCGCGGCGGCATTCCGAGCGCATTGATCAGCCTGCCGAACCGTTACATGCATTCGCCCGTGGAAGTGGTGAGCCTGGCGGATTTGGAACAAATTCCGGAATTGCTGGCGGCGTTCGCGCGCTCGCTCAAAGCCGGCGAGGAATTCAAGGTGAAGATTTAACGTAAGTGCATGGAACAGGAGTGGGCACAAATAACCGAGTTCAAAAGGAACAAAATAGTTAAATGAAATGGTTCTTTATAATTGCAAATGTCCTTGCCGCGATTGCCCTCTTCTTCATGGGATCCTTCGCTGTAGCAGCACACCGCACACATGCGTATAGTGTTTATCGGGAGCTGCAGACGCAACACGTTTTGGCTGAGCGCCCGGATTATGATGTCGAGAAGCGTTTGAGAACGATGGCTGATGGCGGGATGTATTCGCTATGGATAGCTGAAATTGGAGGTGGATTGCTTCTCGTTAACGCACTCTCAGCCTTTGTTCTGTTTAGAAAATAAACTCCAAAATAAATTGCGTCGGCAGTCAGGAGTTTTACTTCTTCGGCGCAAAAAGTTGCAGCAGGTTCTGTCCGCTGCCGCCTTTTTCAAAAAGATTCGCGCCGCTGCGAATCAATGCGATGGTCAATGCGCCCTGAAAATCCTGCTCGGTTTTGATGCCGGTGAAGATTTGATGGTCCACATTCAAATTGAACTCGTTCACCTTGCCCGGTTGTTTCATCTGCAGATAAGTCAGCTTGCCCAGCGTGAGATTGAGCGTGTCGATCCCGCCGAATTGCACGCCGGCGCTTCTGCCCTTTCCTTTTCCAGCATCTTTCGGCGGCACGACCTTCGATTCCAGCATGTCGAAATTGCGACGGCCTTTCTTGTCCTCGACAATGTTGATGCGGGAGAGATTGAAACGCATCAATTTGCAACGCAGTTTGCGCGCCACCAACGCGTCGCGGTCATATTCAACGTGCAACTCCGGCATCTCGATGAACGGCGACCCGCCGAAAGCCGCAGTGTTGTAGAGCACCATATTTTCAATCGTGATCTCGGGATAGAGCAAACTGACCCGCACCTTCCCGATCTTTACGTCCATTCCGGTCTCGTGGCGGATTTGATATTCGACGTATTCGCGGGCGAAGGTGTCGAGCAAAAGGATTCCTGCGACGACAAGAACCACCAGCAGAATCAAAAGTCGGAACGCCCATCTAAAAATCCATTTGATCATAGGCCTGCTGTCCTCTGCCCGCATCCGATGGGGCTGACTGGCGTTGCGAAACGGTCACACTGCATACGGCGGGATGCTTTCATAAAAGGCGGCGCTCGAAAATGTTTTTCGGCGGCCAAAAAGAGGATTCACCTCCACGAACATCTCGATTTTTGACTGATTAACGTT
The DNA here is from genome assembly GCA_035653495.1 of Verrucomicrobiia bacterium. Taxonomy (GTDB): domain Bacteria; phylum Verrucomicrobiota; class Verrucomicrobiia; order Limisphaerales; family Pedosphaeraceae; genus DATAUW01. Next base: position 3,776 of record DASRBR010000184.1, on the reverse strand, counting down.
TACGGCTGGATGTCCTCCGGATGCACCGACAGGCATTCGTCCTGGTCTTCCCAGACGGCGGCGGGATAAAAATCCAAAAACTTCGGCATGAGCTTGCGTGCGGCTTCGGCCAGCAATTGCTCGGCTTCATCCGCCGCGTGGTCGTATGCAGTATCGTAATTGCCCGCGCTTTTGCGCTGGCGGTCGTCCCAATGTGCCACGGCGTGAATCGGTGCGTAACGTTCCGCCCACGCGCCGACTGGTTCGCGCAATTCGGCGGGAATTTCATCGAATGGCACGAGCGTTTCGTTGCAATGCTGGCAAATCAAACCGGAATCGCGCACATCCCGGGTCAATAGAGGCAGCATCGGCGCGCGGCAACAGGGTGATTCCGGATAGCCCGCGGGCGGCGTGACGAGGCGTTTCAACCAGACCTGCCGTTGATGCCCCAATTGCGCCGCGAGCCGGTACGCGCCCAGCAGCGGATGCGACAATCGCCAGGAGCGGCCTTCCATTTGACCGAGCGTTTGCGCCATCCAACGAGCCAGCGTCAGGTCATCGAAGCTGCTGAAGGCCTCGCTGTATTCCTGCCATAACGCGTCCAGCCGCGATTCAGGATTAAATGCCATTCGCATGATTCTTGCCGCAAAATGGTGAATTGTCGAGGCGAGACAATATCGGCTGCGCCGTCTTTGGCACTCTGTCGAGGAAGCGGGTTATCACCCTAATTGTGAAACGTGAAGGCTCGCCGAAATTGCCGCCAATATCGGAAAGCACGATGCAACCGGCTATAACCGAAAAAGGCGATAACGAACCGCTCAAAATATTTCGGGCGCGCAAACGGATTGGCGCTCGTCTCAAGGTGCTGTGCGCATGGGCAATATGGATTGCGCTCTTTGCTTTGATGGCTGGTAATTCTCACGCTGAAGAACAAACATGGGTTTACGCCGTTGAGGTAAGCGCCACGGTCCAGTCGTCTCCTCCGCAAATTCTCTTAACCTGGCCGCAAGATACGGCTTTCACACCCAGCAGTTACACGGTTTATCGAAAAGCGCTTTCGGACACGAGTTGGGGCGAGGGCACTGTGCTCGACGGCTCAACGACCAATTTTCTCGACACGAATGTCACCGATGGCGCGGCTTACGAATATCAAATCGTCAAAGTGACATCGCTTTATAATGGTTACGGTTATATCTATGCGGGCATGGACGTGCCGCTCACCGAATTTCGCGGAACAGTTCTGCTCATCGTGGACAATACCTACGCCGCCGCATTGACAAACCAGCTCGCGCAATTGCAACAGGACCTCGTGGGCGACGGCTGGACGGTTATTCGCCATGACGTTTCACCAGGCGATTCCGTCGAATCGGTCAAATCGCTGATTGTATCGGATTACAATGCCGATCCTGCCGATGTGAACACGGTCTTTTTATTTGGCCATGTGCCCGTCCCCTACTCCGGCGACATCGTGCCCGACGAACATATCCCCAATCATCAAGGCGCATGGCCCGCGGATGTCTATTACGCCGACATGCATGGCACCTGGACCGATTCGTCGGTGTACGACACCAATGCGGATGACCCACGCAACTGGAACGTTCCCGGCGACGGCAAGTTCGATCAATCCTATCCGCCCAATCCCGTGCAACTCATGGTCGGCCGGGTTGACCTTTCCAACCTTCCCGGCGAAACGACCTGGGACGGCCCGCCAACTTTGCCCGATGAAGAAAGCCTGCTGGCGAATTACTTGAACAAGGACCATAATTACCGCTTTCAGGTCTTCAATTTGCCGCGTGCGGGAATTATCGGAAATTACTTCGGCGATTTCGGCGGCGAAGCTTTTGCGGCCAGCGCCTGGCGAAATTTTGCGCCGTTCTTTGGCCCCCAAAACATCACCGACTTGCCCAACGAAGGCACGTGGATGCCAACGCTCAGTTCACAGCCTTATCTCTGGTCTTATGGCTGCGGAGCGGGGAGTTATAATTCCATTTCCGGCCTCGGAAATGATGACCCATATCACAACGCGATCACTCCAGATTTTTATAATGCCGATATCAAGACGGTTTTTACCATGCTGTTCGGCAGTTGGTTTGGTGATTGGGACCAGCAGGATGATTTGATGCGAGGTGCCATCGCGACGCCGAGTTACACGCTTGCCTGCATGTGGAGCGGAAGTCCGCATTGGTTTTGTCATCACATGGCGCTCGGCCAAACGCTCGGTTTCAGCACCCGTCTCACGCAAAACAATGGATCGAACGGACTCTATCAAACTCAAGTGACCACTTTCGCCGGGTTGATCCATGTGGCGCTGATGGGCGATCCCACTCTGCGGATGCATGTCGTCGCCCCCGCGGCAAATCTCGTTGCAAACGTGAATGGAAACACCGTCCAGCTCGTTTGGAATCGTTCATCGGATAACATTGTCGGTTACAATATCTATCGCTCGGCAAATCCGAACGGCCCATTCAGCAGATTGAATGCTCAGTTGGTGACTGGAACGAGTTTTACAGATTCCAATCCACTGAACGGCACGCAGACTTACATGGTGCGCGCAATCAAACTCGAACACACCGCCAGCGGCACTTACTACAACGCGAGCGAGGGAATTTTTACGAGCGCAACTATCAGCGGTTCCCCGACTGCAGCGCTGAATGTCACCGCGAACGCCTCCGCATCGCGTATCGGCCTTGTTCCGGGCATGTTCACCTTTACACGTTCGGGTGATACCAGCGCTGATTTGACGGCAAATTATTCGCTCAGTGGCTCGGCAACTTTTGGCGTCGATTATGAACTTTCACCCACCAACGCGCAGTATTCCATAATCGTCCCCGCAGGCGAATCTTCCGCGACATTGACGGTGCTTCCCCTGCCAAGCCCGTTCTTGGTCGGCGCTGAAACAGTGCAACTCACCTTGATGCCATCTGACGATTCAGAATACACGCTTGGCGCACAAAATACCGCAAGCATCACGCTGGGCGGCAATGGCGTCTCTGGAGTTACACTGCGGATGTCCAATTCAGTTCCGACACTTACGTGGCCGGGCGCTTTTGGCCGCGCTTATCATGTGGAATACAAAAACCAGTTGAACAATTCATGGACCGATTTTGGTGTTCAGGTGCAGGGCTCAGGAACTGTGATTTGGAAGGACCCGAGTTCCAGTCTTCCACCGCAACGTTTTTATCGCGTCTTTGAAACTAAATGATCAGGACGGGTTGCCGGATTGCCCCTCTCTTCGCGAGGAACGAGCGAGGAGAGGGATGGGGAGAGGAGAATTTTACTTTTTCGAACAGGAAATGCATTATTCGTTAATAGTTAAGAATCCCCTCTCTCCGCGCTGTGCTGCGGGGCGAGGGAGTTAATCGCTTACTCCAATCCGCCGCGACCTGAAATGCTGATAACATCCTCCTGCTTTTTCTCATCGCATCCCGTGCGCCGTTGAAGTAGTCGTATTGCCCATGCCAAACAACATTTTAAAAACCGCCTTTGCGGTTTGTTTGCTGTGCCTGACCGCGGGCATGACACTTTCAGCCGGGCCTCAGGATGTTCTTCGCGTTGGCGTTGCTGAACATGCGTTTGATCATTTGGGAAACATCGGGGAGCAGGCCGATGCAGCCGTCGCCAGCGGCGCAAACATCATTTACACCACCGGCGTGGGCGGCTACGGATACGCAGGGCTGCCGCCAGAATCCGAATTGGAAAAAGCGCGCCTGCATAATCTCGGTTACACCCGACACGCAAAAAAAGAAGGCATCAAGCTCGCCATCGGTTACGTGTGCGCGACATCGATTGTCGGCTTG